>NZ_ANBD01000145.1 GCF_000341005.1 Nocardiopsis alkaliphila YIM 80379
GTGCACGCGCGCGGAGAACACGAAGTCGTAGTCGGCCATGGCGCTGGGCAGTTCGGTGCGGCGCAGTCGAACACCCCGGGAGCCGCTCTCCCCGCGCGGTGCGGGCACCGGATCGGGCTCATCGCCCTGGTCGGAACGGTCCCTGGGCGCCTGGTCGGAATCGGATTCCGGGAGCGGGTCCCGCCTGCGGTCCCGCTCTTCCTCGAGATCCTTCCCGCTCAACGTCCGCACGATCGCGAGCACGACCTGCCTCAGCACGGCGGGCCGGGCCAAGGCCAGGCCCAGCAGCCCCAACGCCACCGGCAACCACGCCAGTGTCCACGTCCCCAGCAGTGGATACAGCGTCGCGGGGACGAGCAACACCACTACGACCACCGCCAGGCGGGTACGGGCGAAGGTGGCCACGGGGGTCTCCTCTTACGGGGGACGGGGTATCTCTTGCGGGGGGACGAGTATCGACTCGAAAGGGTCCACAGGCCAGTGTGCCCGACAACCGACGCGCCCGTGCCACCAAAGCCCGACTCGTGCCCTCTCGGAGACACCCCCGTGTCGCCCCCGCCCCGACATTTCTGTTTCCCACCGCCTTCCACCACAGGCAACGGTCCACCCCCACCGACGACCCCCCGAGGTGACAAGAATGTTCCGTACCGAGCTCCGTCATCGCCGCACGACCGCCGGAATAAGCCTTGAGGAACTCGCCCGCCGTGCCCACTACAGCAAGGGCTACCTGAGCAAGGTGGAGAACGGGACCAAGCCCGCCACACCAGATCTGGCTCGAGCTTGCGACGCGGCCCTTGAGGCACAGGGGGCGCTTTCCTCCCTGGTCCCGGCGCCCACTCCCCGAACCGACGTCCCGACGGAACCCACCAGTCAAGAACAAGAGGTATGGCTCATGAGTCTGACCCCGGACGGTGAAACCGGTTTCATCGGCCTGGACCGTCGCTCCGCCCTGGCCCTCAGCGGTTTCTCCTTGTTAGGGATGGGTGAGGCGCCCTCACATACCCGTAGGAAGAACACCGCACCACCCCTCGATGGTTTTCGCGCCCAATTGGGTGGGCTACGAGCACTGGGGCAACACACATCGCCTTCCATGGTCTTTCCGATCGCGGTCTCCCACACGAACGCTCTACGCCAACTCGCGACTTCGGTCGAACCCTCCGATCAACCGAAGGTCCTGCGTCTGGCGTCTCGTTTCGCCGAATCGGAATGTGTCAAGTCAATTCGGACACGGACCAGTGATCCTTAAGCT
>NZ_ANBD01000146.1 GCF_000341005.1 Nocardiopsis alkaliphila YIM 80379
CGAGACCATGTTGCCGGCCTCGTCGTAGGCGTAGGAGTGTGTGGTCGCACCAGCCGAACCACTCTCGACCACCTGAGTAACGGCATGAGCCGGCCCCTCCCCTCGTTGGGGCACCACGCTGGCCATAACGAGCCGGGCCGACGAAGGCCGGGGGGCTCTGCGCGGTGTGCTCCTACGTGGCGACCGCCACCAAGCACGGGATCGGTGCCTTCGACACTCTGGTCAGATAGGCCGAGGACAGGTGCTGAGTCCCCGAAACCATGTGTCCCTCACCGAGACATCTGAAGAGTTACGAAAATATCAAATATGAGAATGCCAACAGCGAAAAATAGAAGAGCCCAACAGAGAACAACAAGGGCAGGCTCCATTCCTTACGCCGCTGAACCCCAACAGAATCAACCGCAGTCAAACCATGCGATCTCTTTTCAATCTCAGCACCCAACCGCCTGGCAACCCGCCTAAAATTTCTATATTGCAACACAAAAGAAAAAAGAGAATCCGGAAAAGCGATAGACTTTACCTTTGTCCCGTCTTTCAGCACAAGACGCACCCCCCCTGCCAGCGGACAGAGTCGATTAAACTTATCGCAACCTCGGTCTCTTCAGAAAAATTTCGGACCGTGACTCTATCTTCACTTACATCCACACCAGAGAAGACGCAAAGTTTAAAGATAAACCAAATCAGGACTGGCACAAAAAGTAGCATTAAAATCAGTGCCACGACACCATCCACAAAGACTTCTCCTGAGTTAGCCACCGCTCCACCCATTCCAAAAAAGAGGACACCAAAAAAACCAGCCGTCACGCAGGCGAATACCATCGACGACCAGCGCCTAAACCGGATTACCCGCCCCTGAGAATTCTTCACTCTTGATAACCCCTCTACTGATCACCTGAAAATAACACCACACATGAGACCCTCGTCGAAGTGACATCGCTACCCTAAGACCACCCATCCAGCAACCCATTACCCACGGCTCGATATCTCATTTCCAATGATAACCGATGACATATTTGCCGCTCCATCGTAAAAAGTTCCAGCCGGATCAAACGACCCATTTCTATTTGTTCGGATATTGAAACTTTTATCAAAGAAATCATCCTTGACGCGCCGGAACGAGAAGTGAGTCCTCATACCTCGACCTGTCATTCCGTGCCGCATCGCACCATTGAGCCACCCACTATATGCCCCGCCAACACCAACACCAACAAGCCCAAACGCGTGTTCACCCCAGCGCATAGAGCGACCAGTAGCCCAACTCTGATACCCATCAAGAATAAATTTTGCAGCCACGACCGCCCCGCCCACAGCGAGACACATACCAAAGGATGCCGCCATGCAAGCCGCCATACCAATTCCCGTACCTACCGCCGAGATGGTTCCCCAGTTATCATTGATCCAGTCCCCTGAGCGTTGCCAGAAGCTGCGATCATTATTCTGCTTGGCGTTGTTCAGAGCTTGATCTTCGGGGGACACCGTGGCGTTGACCAGCACAGGTGCAGGTTTGGGCTTAGGTGCGGGCGCGGAGACCCAGGGGCCCGGACCCCCGACGGGCCCACCCCACGAAGGAATACGGGTCCACCCCGAGCGAATCGCCCTCGACCCGCCACCATACGCACTGCCCGCAGCATAGCTAGGCGAGTTGAACCCTCGGTTCCCGGTGTACACATGACGCGTGGTCTTACCCTCATCGTTTTTGACAGGGGCGCAGTCGTGCCCTCGCGCGCCCTGGCACAGGATCAGCCCATCGGAGTCCGAGAACACCACCGGGTTGTTGTTCGAATACGCATACCCGTGCATCTGCTGGGAATCGGCCAGGTCCATCAACGGGTCCACCGAGATGAACCGGCCCAGATCCGCGTCATAGGCACGCGCCCTCAGCTGAGTCAGGCCAGTGGAGGCATCGATCATGCCATCCACGAACCCACGCTCACCCGGCCACACACCGGTGGCACCACGCTCCCGACCAAAGACCGTCATCCGCCGCTGGGCCACCTCGCTGAAGTCGGCGTCGATGGCGATCTGCCCGGTTCCGTGATGGTCGGACATGATCCAATGCAAAGAACCATCATTCTCACGCACCGCCACCGTCTCCCCCGCATGGGAGAAGTACCGGGTGGCCTCCTCCGTCCCTTCGGCCGGATCCCAGGTCACCTCCACCTCGATTCTTCAGTGGTGGGAGTGGCCTGAGAAGCGGTTGGATTTGCCCCGGTTTGTCCCGGCAGTGCCGGGGCGGGGCCTTCGCGTGTCGCTGCGGGCCGCGCCGGGTTCCACCCTCCCGGAAGGTGTCCTGTTCCTCCCTACTTCTGCTCGTGGGGTCAGGGCGGCTTCATCTGAGCTCGGGCAGTGCTCCCAGCCGCCGCCAACAGGTCGTGAACGCCTGTGCCCAGGGCCAGGTGCGTTCGATGGCCAGCACCCGGTAGCGGGCATGACGGGTCAGCTTGGCCGGTAGGTGGTAGAGGCGGTAACGCATCGTCATCGGTTCGGCTACGACCAGTTCTTCGTCGTCGTGCAGGGTGAGTAGCCGCAGCCAGGCGTCCAGGTCGTGGGCGATGTTGGCCGCAAGCACCCAGGAACGGTTCACTGTCCAGGACTGGGAGGGCAGGTTGGACAGCCCCATCGCCTTGTCACAGCGCACCCGATCCTCGACCACGGCGTGGTGGCGGTGCAGCGCGTCCAACCACTGCGGTTGGTGGGAGCCGCCGATGCCCCACATCCGGTTGATGTTGGTCGCGGTGATCGAGTACTTCCACCCGGTGCGCTTTTCCAGGGCGGTCAGGTTCTTGGCGTGGCGGCCCGATGGGCGCACCCTGCGTACGATCAACCGCAAACCCTGCGGCCAGCCGGGGCGAGTGCTCAGCCCGCTCAGCTCAGGGACCTGGTATTCGCCATCGGTGGTGGCGTCCTGGTGCAGTGCGGCGTGCCAGGCGGCCTCGGGCAGGGCCGCGATCGCTTCCTCGTCGGCGGTGGTGATGGACCATCCCACGGTGTAGCGCACGGTGCGCCTGGTGGTGCCCAGTCCCTCCAAGTGGTCCAGCAACTCGTGGGTGGCTCCGGCCCCGTCGATACGCACCAGGATCTTGGCGCGGGAAGAGCCAGGGATTTGGGTCAGGGCCTGGTCCAGCACGGTGCGGTGGTCAAAGGCGGTGTTGGATCCGGCGTTGCCCTTGCGCAGTTCCATGGCCAGGCACTCGTAGGTGTTGGCGCACCAGGCCGCCAGGGGGTGGAACCCGAAGGTCTTCTTGAAGGTGCCGGTGGCGCGTTCTTTATTGGAGGAGGCGGTGATGATGGTGGCATCCATGTCCACCACGATCCACCCGGTGAGTTTCTTCCCGGCGACCTGGAGGGTGGGGAAACCGCCGGGGCGTAGGGCGAGCAGGTTCCACACGTGGCGGCGGGTTTTGGCCCGGGCCTGGTTGATCCCCTCCAGGAGGGTTTGGTCGATGGCGGCCAGGGTGCGCCAGAGGGTGGAGTCGGAGGTGGGGGCTCCCAGGAGCGGGGTGTGGTGGGCGCCCAGGCGTTCGACGTCGGAGAGGTTGCGTGCTCCCAGGACGATGGCGATGGCCGCCTCGATGAGTACACCGGTGCGGTCGCGCCACCGGTTGCCTGTGCTTGTGGGCAGGGCTTGGGCCAGGTGGTGGGCGAGGCCGGTTCGGTCGGCCAGGCGGCGCAGGAGTACGGCTCCGGTGTGACCGATCAGGTTCTTGCCGGTGGGTTCCACGGACAGGCGCCTGTCCCAGGCGGTAGTGTCGTTCACCAGAAAGGTGCTCCTGTTTTTCTGCTGTGGTTCGGACTCGATACTCGAATCCTCGCAGGTCAGGGGCACCTTTCGCTGTTTTTTAGGTGATTCAGTGGCCTCTCACTGAATACCCGAGGCTGAAGCGTTGATTCCGAGCCTCTAAAGAACCCGGCACGGAACACCCCCTGGGCGTAGCGCCCTTCGCCGATTCCCGCCCGTGCGCACCGGTCCGGATCATCGATCCAGGACCGGGGTAGATACAACTCCCGGTCGATCAACGCCCGCCCCTGGGGTGCGGCGTAGGCCAAGAACACACCGAGCTGGCAGTTCTCCACTCGCCCAGCCATACCGGAGTACTGGCGCTGGACCCCCGCGGAAAGTCGGCCCTTCTTGAGGAAGCCGGTCTCATCGACCACGAGCACGCCTTGAGGGCCGGCCAGTGCCTGGGTGACGTAGGAACGCACCGCGTCACGCACGGCGTCGGCGTCCCATCGGGCGCGATCCACGAAGTGCTGGATACCTGTCGGCTCGGTGGCACCGGCCGCTTCGGCCAGCTGCCAGCCGTTCTTGCGTTCCACCGGCGCCAGCAGCCCGGTCAGGTACGTCCTGGCCCACTTGCGTGTTTCCACCCGGCCGAAGCACCCGGCGAGGCGGTCGAACAGCTCGTCCAACCCTGCCCGCCATGCCGAAACGTCTTGTGTTGAGACATCATCCACCACAGCCACAGACTAGTACACAACGAAATACGACTGTCGTGTTAGCTCCAGAGCAATCCAAGCACAGCGACGACTTTCGGAATGAGCTCTAAATAACAAAACCACCCAAAGCCCAGTAAGAAAAAAATGAAACCATCCAGATAATTG
Source organism: Nocardiopsis alkaliphila YIM 80379 (assembly GCF_000341005.1). Classification (GTDB taxonomy): domain Bacteria; phylum Actinomycetota; class Actinomycetes; order Streptosporangiales; family Streptosporangiaceae; genus Nocardiopsis; species Nocardiopsis alkaliphila. The sequence continues at coordinate 4,603 of NZ_ANBD01000146.1, forward strand.
GCATGGAAATCATATTCAAATGAAGGGAAGACACCCTTCCACCCCCATTATTATCCCACCTTGAACCCCAATACTCACGATGCTCATTGATCCTTTTAGCAGCATGAGAAGCACTCGGACTTCCAAAAATGGAAGAAACCACAGAACCCTGGAACGCTGGAATATTAAACATCCCCCCATCTTCGAGTTCAACCAGTAGCGCTCCACCACTTACCCAACTTCGCTCAACCTGAGACATCGGAACCGCAGTCTTTGTCAAGTAACCTCGAGCAACAAGATGCCCTCCTTCGATCGAAACATTTCTCCAGAACACGACCTTCAGCTCGAACCAAAGAGCCAGGGAGAAAACACTGGAGAGAACAATGACTCCCGACAGCCCGAGCCCTTCACCAATCACTGCCAGCGCAAACAGAACCCACAGAAAGAAGCTCAGAAATATCCCCAGAAGCAGGGTGCCTCTACTTCGAAAAACCTCTATATACCCAGGCAAAACTAATTCCTTGAAAAGGGGTTGCTGTACGGCACAGGTCCCCCGAACGTGGATCCGCTAGCGATGTTAATCGCATAACCTGCTGACGAAGCCCCCCAGTCCACCGGACCTGAATTCATGTCCCACCCTTGAAAAATACCTTCTCTTCTCTGGGGATTTCCTGACCTGGGATTATAATCCCATTTCTGCGCGCCAGCCCGGACCGTAGGCCTCGACCCCATAGAACCCAGGGCACCTCTCCATGTTCCAGAAGCCAAACGGCCGACCCCCAAGGCAGCCCCTCCCCCCATGCCAAGCATCAAGGCACTCCAACCATGCTCCTTCCAGTTGATCGACCCATTAACCGCGTAATCCATACCAACATTTGCAGCCAGGACAGCCCCTCCGATCGCCAAACAAGATCCAGCGGAAACTACTACACAGGCGCCAAACCCAACCCAACCAGCGACCTGCGAAATAGTCCCCCAGTTTTCTTTGGTCCAGCCCCATGCATTTGAAGCAGAATTACTGACACCATTCCATGCAGAATCCCAAAGGCTCTGCTCTTCGGGGGAGACTGTGGCGTTGACCAGCGGCGGCTTGGGAGGAACGGCAGGCTTCTGAACGGTACGCCAACCACCCCACCCCGACCCTGCGCTGTAGTAGTTGGTTCTGGTGCCGGCGGAGGTGTGGTGGTACTTGGTGTGCGTGATCTTCCGCCACCCGGTGTTCGGGCGGTGGTTCCACGTCTCGACGTGGCTCTTCTTACCCTTCTTATAGGTGACGGTGGTGTTCCCACCCGCCTCCATGCAGATCCCGTCCGCATGGGTGCAGTACGACAATCCGGAGCTATCCGAGTAGGTAGCGGGACTGTTATTGGCGTAGGCGTACCCGTTCATCGTCTGGGCATCGACCAGGTCCATTAAGGGGTCGACGGAGATGAACCGTCCCAGGTCAGCGTCGTAGGCACGTGCTCCGAGCTGGGTCAGACCGGTGGAGGAATCGATCATGCCGTCCACGAACCCGCGCTCTCCCGGCCAGGTACCGGTGGTGCCACGGTCCTGCCCGAAGACGGTCATCCGACGCTGAGAGACCTCACCGAAGTCGGCATCCACCGCGATCTGTCCGGTGCCGTGGTGGTCGGCCATGACCCAGCTCAGAGAACCATCGTTCTCACGCACCGCCACGGTTTCACCGGCGTGGGAGAAGTAGCGGGTGGCTTCCTCGGTACCTTCGGCCGGGTCCCAGGTGACCTCCATCCCTGGAAGGTACAGGGTCGTGGCCCCGTTGGCCCGACGCAACAAGCGTTCGCCATCGGCGTCGTAGACGTACTCGGTCGTGGACAACCCGTCGACGACCTTGACCAGTTCACCCTCAGGACCCCACTCCAGACTCTGGTCATACTCACCACTGTCACGCGAGACCATGTTGCCGGCCTCGTCGTAGGCGTAGGAGTGTGTGGTCGTGCCAGCGGAGCCACTTTCCTCCACCTGAGTGACGGCATGAGCCGGCCCTTCCCCCGCCTCGGGGTTGGTGTAGTCACGAGCGACACCACCGCCAGGTCCGTGCTGGACTTCCTGGACCCGGTTACCGATCGCGTCATAGCTGAACTCGTGCCAGTACGGCGCGGCCCCGCCCAGATCGGTGACCTCCGGTTCGGCCGCACAGGCCTCGTCCCCGGTGGTGTCGGGTGTCCAGGCCTGGGTCAGGCGACGCAGGTGGTCGTAGTCGAAGCACTGCACATCCGACGCCACCGAAGTGTCGGTGGGTTCGTCGTTGATCGACAGCAGGTTCCCACGGTCGTCATAGGCGTAGCTCTGGGTCGACAAAGACCCCTCCCCCGATTGGGGGACCACACTGGCCATGGCGAGCCGGTCGGTCTTCTCGTCGTAGTCGAAGCTCTGCCAGGTGCGATCCGCGCCCAGAACCCCGCGATGCAACTCGCGTTGGACCAGGTTGCCGATCTTGGAGTAAACCGCCTCGGTGACGATGTGGTCATTACCCGACAACGTGGTGGGGTTACCCAGGTCGTCGTAGCCGTGGACCGTGACCTCGCTGGGCAGCGATCCGGCGGCCGGGGTGACGGTGGAGCGCACACTGCCGTCGGGGTTGTAGGTGGTACGGAACAGGTAGTTACCCGCCAGTTCCCCTTCGGTTGAGGGAACGCTGATCTGGTGGGCACGGGGCCGGTTGACCGGGTCGTATCCCATCACCCGGGTGGTGTAGGCCTGCCCATCCTCGAAACGGGTCGAGGTGGCCGGCTGCCCCAGGGCGACACTGTCGAAGGTCCACTCCGCGCGGGTCTGGCCCTGTCCGTCACGAAGCTCGGTCTGGCGACCCAACTCGTCATAGACCGTCACCAAGGCCTCACCTCGGGCGTCGGTGGTCTGCACCAGACGGTCCAGGTCGTCGTAGACCATCTCGCTGTGCCCGGTGTCGGGGTCGTCCTCGGTCACCTTTCGGCCGCGTAGGTCGTAGGTGTAGGTCCAGGTGTTGTCGTCGGGGTCGGTGACCGTTTCCAGCTCACTGCGGGCGGTGTAGGTGTAGAAGGTGGAGTCGTACTCCCCCACCGCTTCGGGCCCGTGGTGTTTGCGCAGTTCCACGGTGTTGCCACGCACATCGGTGAGCGCGGTCGTGCCGGTGCCACCCTCGGGCTCGGACACCAGGGTCCGGTCGCCCTGATGCTGCGTGGTGGTGCGGAACTGTTCCACACCTCGCGACATCTGGATGGCCTCGGTGGCCCGGTCTGCGCCGTCGTAGACGGTGCGGGTCCAGCGGGGGATTTCGTCGTGGTTGCCCACCACGAACAGGTCCCCGCTCGGGTCGTCTTCGTTGAAGTACGCCTCTCGGGAGATGGTCGTGTTACCGCGACTGTCGTAGAAGACGTCGGTGAGCACCCGTCCACCACCAGGGGCCGGTGCCTGGCTTTGGCGCTCGCGGAGCATGCCATCCAGGATCTGGTGGCTGGTGGTGTAGTCACCCTTGGCGTTGAGGGTGTGGGTGGTGACGACGGTGGGTTCGTCCTTGGACAGGTGGTATTCGAACCGCATCGACGGGGAGAAGTCACGGTCGCGGGGCCGGTCGGCCAGCCACACGTCGGTCATTCGACCCAGGGGGTCGTAGGCCATTTCGGTGCGGTTGTCGTTGGCGTCGATTTCGGCGGTCGGTTGGGAGCGCTCGTCGTATGCGACCGTGCTGGTGTGGTCCAGTGCGTTGGTGGTGGTGACCAACGCGCTCGGCCCACCAGTCACTGCGGAGGTGTAGGCGGTGGTGGTGGTGTTGCCTTCGGCGTCGGTCACCTCCAGTGCACGCCCGTACTCATCGAAGGTGCTCTGAGTGAGGGTCTGGTACACCGGGGTGTCGCCGTCGTAGTCGGCCACCCGCTGGGTTTCAGTTGGGCGTGCCTGGGTGGGTGTGTCGCCGAAGTCGCCTCCGTCGTAGAGGGTGCGCTCATCGGAGACCACGTCGCCCGGGTAAGAGACGTCCTCACCACAGGCGGCGGTCACCGTCTGGGTGCGGGCCACCGGAGTGAGCAAGTACAGGCCGGTGTTGCGGGCGTAGGTCGTGGTGGTGCACCGGTCGTCGTCCGCGACGTCGACATCCCCGTGGTCGTGCACGGAGGTGATCATGCCGTGGTCATCGAAGGTGTTGACCGTGCGGGTGGTACGGAAGGAGCCGTCGGCCAGGGTGGAGTGGGTGTCGACCTGCTCGGTGTTGGTCAGGTGCGCCTCCAGGTCCCAGTCGTGGGAGGTGGAGGCGGTGCGCTTCTTCCATGGGGTGGTGATGGTTTTGGAGACCACGTCCCCGTCCACACCGTCGCGAACGATGACCTCGCGGGCCTGGCCGTTGAAGACCGGGTCGTCGTCCACGCTGGTGCCGGTGGAGTCACTCACCTGCTCCGAGCGGGTGCCGGAGGGTTGGTGGTCGCCGTCCATGCCCTGGTAGAACAGGTGCTCGGTTTCGGTGCGGGTCTCATCGGGGTGGCCGGTGCGCACGATGACCCGGTCGAAGCCGCGCCACTGGGACCAGGTCTGGTGGTCCTCGTCGACGAACCCGTCGTCTTCCATGTACGCCCAGGCAGCGTCGCCCACGTAGTCGTAGCTGGTGATCACGTCGGGTTGCCCACCGACCAGGTCGACCTCGACCAGGTCGGTGACCACGTACTTGGCGAACCAGTCGGTGATGTCGTCGGCGCCGGGCCGGTGGGAACGCACCACGGGAAAGCACAGCTCGGTGTTGGTATGCGCCGTGGGCAGGTCGTCGGGGTCACAACCCGGGTCGGCGTAGGCCACGTCCACCTGGGCGCCGGTCTCGGTGTGGATGGCGGTGATGCGCCACTTGTTCATCGGCACCAGGCCATCGGTGGTGGAGTCGATGCGGTTGGGCATCGGGGTGCCGGTGAAAGTGATCGCCGGCTTGGTCTGGGTGCCACCACCGGTGTGGCCGGTGTGGGTGATGGAGTCCAGCCACAGCGCCGGGTCGGTACCGTCCCCCGGCTTGGGGAAGGAGTGTTCCAGCTTCCAACTGTCGACGGTGACGTAGTCATCGCCATCATGGAGCTGGGTGGTGACCTTGTTCAGCTTCTTGGTGGTCCAGAACGTCGGTGAATGCTGTCCGGCGCAATCATCGGTGCATTCCTGGTCGAGCGGGGTGTCGGGCCAGTATTCGGCGTTGGACTCCTTGCGGTCGGCGGCCTTGCACCCGAAGTCGGTGTCCACACAACGCTCACCCACGCTGTAGAGCACCTGAGCGGGTGCGGTGGCCTGGGCGTCGTCATCGCGCAGCCCGTAGGCGGTGCGCTTCAGGTAGCCGCCGCGGTCGTACTCGATGGGGTCGGAGTCGAAGTTGAGGCCGTAGTGGTTGGTCTCGGCCTGGTAGTAGTGGGCCAGGGCGTTGCCTTGGATGTCCACCACGTAGTCCAGGTTCCAGCGCCATCCCTGGTCGCACCAGGCCTCGTCCAGGTCGGCGTTGTAGCAGGGTTCACCGGAGTCGTTGCCGAAGACCGGCACGGTCCAGGCCGAGTTGGTTTCGTCGTCGCCGGAGGAGTGGCCGGGTAGGCGATTGAGGCCGAAGAAGTACTGGGTGCCGTCGGTGGTGGTGACCTTCCAGTGCTCACCGTCGTTGTCACCGTTGGTGGCGCCGGTCAGGCGTTCGACCTTGGAACCGTCGTCGTTCTTCAGGGTCCAGTCGCCCTCGTCGTAGACCAGTTCGGTGGAGCGCCCGTTCAGGTTCAGGGTGGCGTTGTGGTGGGACCAGCACTGGTCGGGGATGTCGGTGTCGTCCTCCTGGCAGGTCTGGTAGCGGCGTTCGATGTAGCCGGGGTGGTAGTCGAAGCCTTCACCGATCCAGGAGGTCTGGTTGTTGGTGCCCGAGGTACGCCCGTCCACCGATTGGGAGGAGTAGCCGAAGCTGATCTCCGGCTGCAGGCCACCGGCGACGTTGGGGGCCTGGATCGGGTAGTTCCAGGAAAATCCGCCCGCCTGGGTTCCCACGTTCCAGGTGGAGGAGGGGCTCAGCGAGGTCGCGGTGTAATCACCGGTACCCTCCTCGCTCTCCCCCGTGGCGACCGCCGCCAGCAGCACACCACCGCTGGTGGCCGGGGCCAACGCCGTCAAGGTCTGAGCATTGGTGTCGTTGGTCGCCTCCAATGGGTGGGAGGTGAACCGGCCGGGTCCCTCTTCGTTCCCGGTGAGCGCGACCAAGTCCAGGCGGGAACCGTAGTCACCGCCGAAGGCCGAAGCGAAGTCGGTGTAGTCGACCTCGACCCGCACCGGCCCGGCCTCGTCTGCACCGTCGGTGCGCGTCAATCGCAGAGCCAGGCCGGACAGGCCCAGTGCGGCCGCCTCGTCCTGGTCGAGCACCTCCAGTTCGGCCGCGGTCACCGGGCCGGCGGGCTCGACGGGGTCGGCCGGCTCTTCCTCGACCTGGTCGAGTTCTGTCTCTCCCCTGGGTTCCTCGACGACCTCCTCAGCGGGACCGGGCTCTCGTTCCGTGGTCTCCTCGGCCGGCGGCTCAGTCGATTCCCTCTCGCGTTCAACGGCCTCTTCGCCGTTCTCGGCCAAGGGCTCGCGTGGCAGCCTGCGCTCACTCACCTGCTCAGGCCCGGCGTCCTCGGTAGTGGCTTCTTCCTCGTTCTCAGGCTCAGGAAGCGACGACTCCCACTCCTCGAACTCCTCCCCCTCCACCACACTCGCGGCCACCGGCTCCTCATCGGTGGCACTGAGTGCGCGCGCCGACGCGGCTTCGGTGTCGAACGTGATGCTTGTGGCCTCTGGCCACCGGGCGGATTCCAGTGAGGTCATCGCGGCGTCGGCCACCGTGTCATCGACCTCGATCGCCGGGGTGGGCGCGTTGCTTCCGGCCACGGATTCGCCCAAGTCCACGTCGGGACGGTTGTTGTAGCCGAGCGCGGAGGCGGGCACGGCCGAGACCAGGCCGGCCGCCAGCACCAGGGAAACGAAGGAGATCAACGGCTTTTGCCC
>NZ_ANBD01000147.1 GCF_000341005.1 Nocardiopsis alkaliphila YIM 80379
GGCCGGACCGAGGGGTGCGGGGGATGTCAGACACAGGGGGAGTCCTCCCGCCCGGCAGGTCGCACCTGCCGGGCAGCTAGAAGAGCGAGATGAGGAGAAGGGGTGTCGAGGGGACTATGGGAGAGGTAGTTCTCCCTCGTAGACACGGGCGATATCGGCTGCGGTCAGCACGCCCTGGTAAAGATGCACGTCGCTGATGTCTCCAGCCCAAGGGTCGGAGAATTCTTCTTCGAATCGAGCCCCGCCGATCATCACCGGGCCCGAGGCGTGCCACGCTTCGGGGATCTCGATGGTTCCCTGATCCACACCATCGACGTAAAGGGTCGCCTGGCCCAGGGTGTGGTCATAGGTGGCGGCCACATGAGTCCAACGACCGAACTCGGGGCTGTGGTCGGACAGGGCTCGGTGCCACCCGCTCGCGCCGGTGCGGTCTTCGGGCGGCAGTTTCATGACCCAGTTGTCGTGGTCATAGGTGTGCTGGTAACTGAGGTAGAACGCGCTATGGTCATCACCGTTCTGAGCCACCGCGGTGGAGTTGTGGCCGACTTCGTCCAGCCGAACCCACGCGGCCACGCTGTAGCTGCGGTCGGTACGGACCGCCGGTGCCTCGGTGCTCAGGTGTTCCTGTTCGGCGACGTCCAGACTCACGCCGGGGGCGAAGGTCACTTCGTTGATGGCCTGGTTCCACGCGGTCAAGGGGTCGGCGTGCAGGGTGGCGTCCAGTCCATGGTCAGAAGAATCCGCCGCGACCGTCCCTTCGGTCTCGTCCAGCTTCCAGCGGCCTTCGAGAGCGGTGGGCCGGTTGGCCAACTCCCACACTTCCGAACGGGCTTCATCGTCCTCGACGAACGGTTCATCGAAGACGACCCGGTCCCACACCCGGACATCGTCGATGGCGCCACGCCAATGCTCGGCGTTGTTACCCGAGGAAAGACCACCGCCCACCATCAGGGGGCCTTCGGCCTTCCAGGGGGTTTCCAGGTGTCCGGTGGTCTGTTGGCGCACGCCGTCGACGTACAGCACCGACGTTCCCGTGGCCGGGTCGAAAGTGCCCAATAGGTGTGTCCACTCCCCGGTCCGTGCCGGTTCGTCGGACAGGGCCCGTGACCAACCGCTGGCTCCGGTTTCGTCCGAGGGCGCCATCTTCAGCACCCAGCGATCATGACCCAGGGTTTGTTGATAACCCAGGTAGAAACCGCTGTTCTCCAACCCCGTCTGTGCCACCGCACTGCGGTTGCGATCTTTGTCGTCCATGCGCACCCAGGCCGATACCGAGAACGCCTGGCTGGTGTCCACGACCGGGTCCTCGGTGACCAAGCGCGAGTTGGCCCCGTCGATGTCGATGGCCGCGCCTTCAAGACGCTGAGTGCCACCTTCGGTGGGCCCCACCCGTCCACGCACCCAGTCCATGTCACCAGTGGCCGTCAGAACGCGGTCGTTGTCCATGGCATCGGTAACCGTGGTGCCTTCGCCTTCGTCCAAAGGCAGATGGACCTCCGGGTTCGCGGGTGCGGCCACGGTGAAGGCGTAGACCAGGCCGCATTCGGAGGAGTTACCGTAGCCGTCGGTGATCCGGGCGTGAATGAGGTTGGGCCCATCCCGGGTCGGGGTGATCGGTACCGTTACACTCGCGCCCGACTCGTCCAGTTCGATCTCAGTGGAACAGGAGGCGTCGTTGACGCTGTAGTGGTAGGAGGTGGCTTGGTCCACGCCGTTGTTGGCGAAGGTGAACTCACCCGAGCGTCCCACCGAGCCGTGGATCGTGTCGCCGGCCGGGTAGTCGGTGGAGGTCACCTCGGGGCCGGTGTCGGGTTTGGTGGTGTCGATCTCGATGAAACACCACGAGGACCACGGCCCCCAGTGGGACCGGTCGTGGCCGCGCACCCGGTAGGCGATGAGCTCGCGCTCGGGTAGATCGCGGGCGGTCACCGGCCGGTAGGAACCCCCCGACCACTTGCCCACGGTCACATAGGCCGAGTCGGCTGTTCCCAGTCGGTCGTCGACGCCGGTGAGTTTCCATTCGAACTGGGACTTGACCTGCTGGCCCACCCAGTAGGAGTCCCGGTCTCGGATCTGGGCGTTGAAGGTGAGAGTGGTGTCGTTGATCAACCGGGGCTGGGTGCGGTCGGTCTGGCACACCCCGCCCAGGGAGTCGGAGATGGTGGAGGTCACCGGCTTCTCCGGCGGGTGGTTGTAGTTCACCACCAGCACCGGCGGCTTGTTCTTGACGTCGAAGCGGCGCCAAGCAGCGGTCCCGGATTCGTTGCGTTCCTTCAGGCGCAGGTAGATGTGCGAGGCGTTGTTGTCAACGCCCCACTTGTAGGCGGAGGTGGCGTTGAACTCCACCCCGCTGGAGGAGGGGCAGGTGGCCCACCCGCCCCGCACGTTCTGGGTGTCCAGCACCCCGCCCTGGGTGGCGGGTTGGTTGTTCCAGGTGGTGTTGCGGTTGAACGCCTTCACCCGCTGCAATTGGATGTGGGAGTTGCTGTTGCAGTCCCAAGACCAGTCCACCTCGGTGCGCAACGTGGCGGAGTTGATGATGGTGTTGGGGTGCATGGTGCGGGCCATCATCGTGAACTGGAAGAACGCGCGACGGGTGTAGACCCGGTCCCACTCCACGCGGCCCACGCCCACAGGGCGGATTCTAGGGGTCGTTGCAACACAGAAGTTCAGTTGCTCGTTTCGAGCAGCTTAGCGAGGCGCTCGGCTGGGGTATCCCAGTCGAGCGTCTTGCGTGGGCGCCCGTTGAGCTGGACAGCGACCGCTTCCAAGTGCTCACGTGAGTGCACTGACAGGTCTGTGCCCTTGGAAAAGTACTGCCTGAGCAGGCCGTTAGTGTTCTCGTTCGAGCCACGCTGCCAAGGGCTGGCCGGGTCGCAGAAGTAGACCGGGATGTCCGTGGCGGTGGTGAACTCGTGGTGACGGCCCAGCTCCGAGCCCTGGTCCCAGGTCACCGAACGCGTCAGATGGGCGGGCAGGGTCGCTACCGTGGCGGCCAGGGCGTCCGCGACCTGTTCGGCGCTACGACCGTGGGGCAGGTGCACCAGCATCGTGTACCGGGTCGAGCGCTCCACCAGGGTGCCGATGGCCGAAGCGCCGTTCGCCCCGATGATCAAGTCCCCTTCCCAGTGGCCGGGCACCGCCCGATCGGCGACCTCCGCGGGACGTTCGCTGATCATCACCATCGGATAGGCGAAGCGCGAGCGGCGCTGCTGGGCCTGGTGGCGGGATTTGCGCCGGGTCCGGCCCAAGCGCAGGGCGGCGGCCACTTCACGACGCAACCCGCCACGGGCCTGAACGTACAGGGCCTGGTAGATCGTCTCGTGGCACACGTGCAGCTCCGGCCGATCGGGGAAGTCTCTTTTGAGCCTACGGCTGATCTGCTCCGGGCTCCACCGCTCGTCGAGCAGGTCCTGGACCCGGGTGCGCAGCTCAGGGTCCAGGGCGATCCTGGAGGGTTTGGGCCTGGGTCTGCGGGCCTCGGCGCGGGCCTGGGCGGCGTGGGGACGGTAGTGGGTTTTTCCACGCGGGTCCACCGTGGCGTTGCGACGCGGTTCCCGGCTGATCGTGGAAGGATCTCGACCCAGCTTGACGGCGATGGCCCGCACACCCATGCCTTCGCGGTCCAGATCGGCGATCTGGGTGCGCTCGTCGCTGGTCAGGTAGCGGCCGGGTGAGGTGGCTCTGTTGCCGGGGCGGGCAGGAGGAAGGTATCGCTCCTGCCCGTCCCGGGACCGGGTGGGGTGGCCGAACCGCCAGCGGTGCCCCGTCTTGCGGTTCACCCCGACGACCCGGCACGCCTCGGTGGTACTCACTCCTTGGGCCATGAGGGCAAGATATGCCGCCCGCTCGGCCTGGAGCTTCTTACGGCCCTGAGGGTCCCGGTTCTTACGGATCTCGAAGTCGTCCATCGCACCCCGTCAAGTGGGGTGTTGCAACGACCACTAGAACCCAAGCAGATCCGCGGACGATGGATTGAAGTAGGCCTGGTTGGGGAAAGCCCGATCCACGTAGGCCCAGTTGGGGCGGCTGGCGTTCACCGAGGGGTCGATGTAGACGGGGTACTGGGTGGCCTCGTCAACCAGCATGCCCTGCTCGGGGACCAGTCGGAGTCGATCGACCTCCACCGAGGTGTCCACCAACTCCACACGAGCCCCCGAAGGCGCGGCCACCGTGGGGTCTTCGCTTCCGCTCTGTTCTTCCTCACCCGAAGAATCCCACATGGCCGGGGCCTGGGCGGAGAACACGCTCTGGCCGCCCTCGTCACCGGTCGCGTCCAGGTTGCCGTGCTCGTCCACCGTCATCCGCACACCCTGGGTAGACAACGGCAGTTCCAACTCGGCCAGCTCGGGGGCCTGCGCGGCCTCGGGGGTATGCACCACCAACACCTAGGAGAAGCCCTCCACGCCTGCGGTCAGGACCAGGTCCACGTCCGGCAGCACGTCGGTATAGGTGGCCTGATCGCCGTCGAGTGTGGGCTCGGGAAGCTCATCGACCCAACCCAGGGAAACACTGTTGGCGCCCAGCCCGATGTGGGCCATGGCGGTGTCCCCACCACCGGAGAAGGCGATGTCCATACCCGCCGCCTTGGGACGGACCAGCCCGTCCTCGGCCTTGACCAGGTCGGTGTCCACATCCACCCCTGTGGGGAGCGCACCCTGACCGGGAGCGCGGAGACCTCAGCGGTCAACGACCCGTCCGGGTTGGCCAAGTGTTGGGTCTTCTCATCCGTCAACCCCGGAATCTCCACCGGCTCCCCGGTCTGCTCGGCCAACGCCAGAGCATCGAACTCCTGCTGATCCACCGCATCGGCCGGGTCGGGGGCTGTGGGTTCAGCAGCTACGGGGGGTGGACAGCAACGAAAGAGCCAGGGCGGCAGCGGTCGAAACCACCGTCGCGCGGGTCAGGGGGCCAGGCATGGGCTGCCGTTCATATGTGGGGGATGTGGGACCTCGAGGGGCGGGCCCGCGAGCAGGTAAGGACAGTAGCAACCTTCCACGAGCCAGCGCAATCATCCGATGACCCACCCACCCATTAGTGGTACCGAGAACCACTTCTGACATGCGCCTACTTTATCCTGGCCACATCCGGCCACCTCATCGCGCGGATTGGCTCGCATGTTCGATGCGGCACTCTGAGCCAGCAGGGCCCGCGCGCCCCTGCCCTCAGCGGCAACGCGTACAGGAACAAACCCCTCACGGAACACAGGCGGCAGAACGCTGAGATGATGGTGACGGCGAGCACGCATCTCTCGGGTCCAGCTCATTCATCCGGTGCGAATCGAAGAGCCTGCTTTCGGCTTCGAGCTCCGCTCAGTGACAGCGAGCAGCATTCCAACCGCTGCGCATACGCCCCCGATCGCGAAGATCGCCACTGTGTACCAGTACGGTTCATCATCTGAATAGCCGAGCAGGATCATCAGTCCAATCCCAACGACGAAGAGGGCGTAGGGAAAAGTCACCCAGAGAGGGAGCCGACGCATACCCGCGCTTCCCGGCAAGAAGCAAAGGTGAACAAGCAGCATGACCAACATCGTCACGATGAGCGCCAAAGTGAATGAACGGCCATCTTGCTGATAAGAGAGTTGGAAGTCTGACAGAAGAAATAGGAAGAGTCCACAGTTCAGTAGAGCGAGCGCGCGCAAGGAACCTCCCGAACGTCAATGTGGTCAGGGCCGGTCTGGTCACCCTCGAACATGTGCGAACTCCAGGACTCTCGACGTCAGGGAACCGAGGAAGCTCAGTGCGGCGAGGAAGAACATCGCCGTGGGGAGCAAGGAATGGGCGTCGTGCCACACGGTCGATGCCAAGGCCACCAGGACCAGCGTCACGAACGGGAACATCGGCGGCATCGTCGCCGGGAAGACGGTGGGTGTCGATACTCGGAACACCCTCTCCTTCGGGTTCTGAGCTCGGGACAGAAAGGTCACGACGGTGGCCCCGAAGGAAGGAACAGGCATCTCAGGACCGATGCCGGGCAGAAGCCGGCGCCGTGGCTCGGGTAGGAGAGGGTGTGGCGGCGGCCATCGCCAGGAGACCACCCAGCACAAAAGGATCAGCCACCAGGAGGTGACTTTGGGACGACGCACGGGGGATCGCCGTTCTGTTCGGGGACTTCCCGCAATACGGTCAGGCGGGGATCGAGTCGACGGCCCGGGCCCTCCGGCTTCGCGCCGCGCTCAGGGTGAGCGCGCCGAACAACACCGCGCACGGCAGGGCGTAGGGTCCCGGTCCTTGGAAGAGGCTGCTCGACTCCGCGCCGAAGGCCAAGGGGGTGAGTCCGAACAGGGCGAGCACCCCCGTCAGGACAGCGGCCGTTCCCGAGGCCCACAGTGGCCAACGTTTCCTCGCGTGCCGGGGGCTGATCAGCATCAGCGCCACGGCGGCGAACACCACCGCGACCAGGACCGGAACGAACACCCAGAGCAGCGAACCGGGTGTGGCCGGCTCCGCCCCCCCGAAAACGGGACCACCAGTGACCACCAGGTGTGCGACACCCAGAACCAGCCCGGCACCCGCCGTGGCCCATCCCAGCCACGAGGGCGGTCCCTTCTTCACGTCCATGCCCTTCTCCCGCCAATCGACGATGCGGTGTCGAGTCTGGCAGACCCCGGTCAGAGCCGGCTCCGACAGGTGGCGTCCGGGGCGGGCAGCACGCCGCTGAGCAGGTAGGCGTCCACCACCTCGTCCACGCACGGGCGACCCTGGGCGTAGGCGGTGTGACCGCCCCCTTCATAGGTGAGCAGGGTGGCCGAAGTGAGCTGCTCGGAGAGCTCGCGGGCCCACGCGTACGGAGTGGCCGGGTCCCCCAGGGTGCCGATGACCAGGATCGGCGGGGCCGTGGGCGCGGTGATCCCGGTGGGCATCACCTCGGTGTCGGGCCAAAAGGCACAGGGCAGCATCCGCCACACCTCGTGGCCACCGAAGAGCGGGGACGCCTGGGACGCTCGTCGAGCTCCCTCCTGGTAGGCGCTCGGGTCGGTGGGATCGATGTGATCGGCGCACCGCACCGCGAGGTGGGCGGACCTCTCCGCACCCAAGACCTCCTCTGGCCTGGTCCTCTTCAGAGCGGCCAGGTAGTCGTGCACGAAGTCGTCGCGCTCGCCCTCGGCCAGGCGTGCGAGCAGGAGCACGTTGTTGGGCCACAGTTGCTCGGTGTGGAGCGAGCCCCGCAGGAGGTCGAGGAACTCATGTCGGTCCACGGTCTCCTCGTTCACGCGCAAAGGCTCGGCGTCGATGTCGACCAGGATCTTCTCCACCTCCTCGGTCGCCTCCTCGATGCCGGTGAACGGGCACTCCGGGGCACCGTCCAGGCAGTGGACGACGAACGCCTCCCAGGAGGTCTGGAGTCCTCCGGTCTGTTCCACCGCCCGGGTGACGACGTCGTCCTCGAGCGGCACCGCCCCGTCCAGGACGAGGGCACCGGTGCGTTCGGGGTACATCTGGGCGTACAGGGCCCCGATCGAGGTTCCGTAGGAGTAACCCAGGTAGTCGAGCCGCTCATCACCCAGGGCGTCACGCAGGATGTCGAGGTCACGGACGACGTTGACGGTGCCCATGTTGGCGAGGAAGTCCTCCCCTACCTCCTCCACGCAGCTCTGGGCCAAGGCGCGGGCGGTCTTTTCCAGGGCCTCCAGCCGGTCTCCGGCCACGTCTTGGGGGTCGGTGTCGCGTACCCACTCCAGGGGGCGTTCCATGTATCGCCAGAGTGGGCAGACGAAACCGCCGCTCGCGCCGACCCCGCGCGGGTCGAAGGAGACCAGGTCGAAGCCTGCCCGCACTCCCCTGCCCAAGGGTAGGGGGCCGCTCAGGAAGGTGTCGGTGCCGGAGACTCCGGGGCCACCGAAGTCGATCACCAGCGAGCCTTGGCGCACGCCTTGGGCCGGGTGGCGGATCACCGCCAGGTCCAGGGTTCGACCTTGGGGGTCGCCGTGGTCGAGGGGGACGGTGACGGTGCCGCACTCCAGGCGCCGGAGCCAGTCCGGGTCACCCTCGGTGGGCACCGCTTCGGCGCGCTCTTGGGGACTCAGGCAGGGTCGCCAGTCGATCTCCTGTCCGTGGAAGGGGTGGGGGCCGCCCTCGACGTCGGCGGAGACCACCCCGGGGACGCAGATCAGGGCCGTCAGCAACGCCCCCAGCGCTCGTCCTTTCCCACGCACGCCCGACCTCGCTCCCCGTAGTAGGACCACTGGGTTCTCATACTCTGGGTGATCGAGGTCGGACGTGTGGTGAACATGCCGATCAACCGGTCAACAGTGGCTTTACCCGACTATTCCGGAAGGCAGGAGTGGCCGCTGTCCGGAACGGCGCCCTCCAGCAGGTAGGCGTCGATCACCTCGTCCACGCACGTGTTGGCGTCGAATCCGTACACCCCGTGCCCGGAACCCTCGTAGGTGACCAGGGTGGCGCTGTCCAACTGGTCGGCCAGACGCCGTGACCACTCGTAGGGGGTGGCCGGGTCGCCCACGGTGCCGATCACCACGATCGGCGGGGCCTCGGAGGCGGAGAACCCGGAGAGGCGTTCGGCGGGATCGGCCCAGTGCGAGCACATCATCTGCGGCCACACCATGCCGGGGCCGAAGAGCGGTGATGCCTCATAGGCGGCCTCGGCGGCCTCCCGGTAGGCGTCGAGGTCGGCACCGGTCTCGGAGTCGGCGCATTCCACGGCGACCCGAGCGGCGGCCTGGTTCTCCTCGGCCTCCTCCTCGGCCATGTACAGGAAGAACATCCAGTACAGACCGCTGAGCTGGTAAGTGGCCTCGTACAGATCCCCCCGGCCCAGCGCGACCAGGGCTTCCTCCAGGTCGGGCCACACCCACTCCTGGTACATGGAATGCATGAGGATTCCGATCAGGGCGCCACCGTCGATGGTGACCTCTTCCTCGTGCCAGGCCGGATCGTCGATGACGATCGGGTCGCCATCCAGACCCTTGGCCAGGGCGGTCACCGTCTCGGTGGCGCTCTCGGAGTCGTCGAAGGGGCAGGCGGAGCACTGTTCGATGAACCTCTCCCAGGTCTCTTGGAAACCCTCGGTCTGCTCGACGACCATCCGCAGCAGATCGATCTCCCCGTCCACAGCGCCGTCCAGGACCATTCCGCCGACGTTCTCGGGGTAGAGCTCGGCGTACAGGGCGCCCAGGTGGGTGCCGTAGGAGTAGCCCACGTAGTGGAGCTCGTCCTCGTCCAGGTTCTCCCGGATCAGGTCCATGTCACGGGCGACGTTGACGGTGCCCATGTGTGCGAGGAACTCCTCGCCCGTTTCCTCGACGCACTGGTCGACCACCTCCCGTGCCATCTCGTCCATCGTGACGAGGTCGTCCTCGGTGATGTCGGTCGGATCGGCGTCCCAGCTCAGGTACTCCTCCCAGGGGTCGTCCTCCTCGTCCGCGAACTCCTCCCCGCAGGAGATCGGGGCACTGGCCCCGATGCCGCGCGGGTCGAAGGAGACCAGGTCGAAGACGTCCCTGATCTCGGAGGTGAACAGCTCACCGGTGAGCATCTCCAGACCACTGCCCCCGGGCCCGCCCGGGTTGATCACCAGGGAACCCTTGCGCTCCTCGGGCTCTCCTTCGGCGGCCCTGCGCACCAACGCCAGCCCCATCTGCTCACCTTCGGGGTCGGTGTAGTCGAGGGGGACGTTCATGGTGGTGCATTCCAGGCTCTCCAGCCACTTCTCCTGGGCGCCCCATTCGAGGAGTTCCTCGACTTCGTTCTCGTCGTGACAGGCCTTCCAGGACAGCTGTTGGTTGTCGAAACGCTCCAGGTTCGGGCCTTGGTCCTCGAGCGAGGCATCGGCCCGTACGGGTTCCTCCTCGGGCGCGCAGCCGGCCACCAAGAGCAGGGACAGCGCTAGGGAGGTGGAGGTCAGAGCGGGTACGTACCGCACGCGGCGGCTCCGTTCTAGAAAGGGGATGGGGGATGGGGGGTTCGGGGGGCGCCACCACCTGGACGGCTGGAACGAGCCAAGGGTTGCCTACCGATAGGTAACAAATGCGACAAACCACTTCACGCCGGTGAGCCCCGGAGCGGATCGGACTCAGAGCAGGCCGACGTCGGTGTCCAACACCGCCGGTGGCACCCGCGGATCCACCTCCACCACCAGCGGACGGTTCGGGTCACCGAACCCGATCCTTTCGCCCGACGCTCCTTCCGACGTCCCCTGGGCGACCCAGTCCACCAGCTCCCCGGCCCGTGTCACGTCACGCCCCGGGCGAGTCAGGGCCACCAACGTTCCGGCCACGTCACAGCGCACGCTCAGGTGCGTGGTCGCCGCGAACACGCTTTGGGCCCATCCACCCGGGCTCACCTCGCGCCGTGGTCCCCGTGGTGTGCGACGCCTGCGCCAGGCCGGGGCGGCCAACCCCACCGCGCGGTCATCGAAGGCCAGCACCAGGGTGGGGCGTTCCTGCGCGGTGAGGAAGGCCGAGGAGTCCTGCAACGAGGAGTCCCACCACACCCGGCACGGCCCCGAGGCCGCCGCGGCGAGCCTGCGGGCCGCCAGGTCCAACAACTCCACCTCCACCTGCTCGCGCGCGGGACCGTGGACCAGGCGCGCCAGTTCGCCCTCCAGTGGTTCGTAGCCGGACAGCACCAACGACCAGTCCGGACCGGCCCGACCGCGCAGTGCCGAACGACCGTGTCGCAGGCACACCACGGCCCGCTCACGGGCCAGTTGGTAGGTGGCGCAACCTCCGGCCCCTAGTGCGGCCTTGGCCAGCCCCAGACTCATCGCCTTGGTGCCGGTGGTGAAGTCGACGACGACCGGGCACCGCCCGTCGTGTTCGCGGGCGATCCACTCTCGCACGGCCGTGGCGACCGCCTCGGGATCGAAGCCGTCCACCGGATCGGCCGCCAGACGCACCCGGTCCCGGTACGTGCGCAGAGCCTCGGCGTCGGGCGTGGGACGCTTTGGGTGCTCGACCGCGTACAGGGTGCGGGCTGCGGCCTCGCGTACGTTGGCGCGCAGACTCTGTTTGGAGGGCAACACCAGGGCACGCGAGGGTCGATGGGCGTGCAGCGCGGTCAGGGCGCCCAATCGGCTACCGCCCAGCGGCGTGACCAGGAGGGGCCCCTCCGAAGGTTTCGGGTGGTGCCGTGGGAAGGCCGGCGGACCGGGCACGGGCCGAGGGGAGTCCGGTACGGGTGCGGGGCTTCGAGCTCCCAAGGACGGAAAGAAGGCCCTCCGTAGTGCGTCGAAGGAGGAGATCCGCTTCATCAGGGCGTCCATGTGCCACACGTGCACGGTGCGGGCCGACAATGCCGGGTTGTAGACGGTGATCCGTTCGCGCAGGTCCTCGACGACGGGGCCGGTGTAGACGAACAGGACCTGGGTGGCCCCGCCGAAGACACGTCGGGACTTGGCCACGGTCCAGCCGGCCCGAGCCACCACGTCCTCGGCCCTGCTCTTGACCTCCACGCAAAGCACCCGATGACGGTGGCGTAGCAGGACGTCGAAGTCGGCGATGGAACCGCCCGGCCGGTAGGGGTCGGCCACGCGGCGGGCACCCAGGACCTCGGTGTCGGGCCGGCCCCGGGTCGATCGCCGCAGGTGGGCCAGCACGCACCCTTCGGCCACGATCCCGTTGAGTTCCCCCTCGGGCAGGCACGGATAGGCCTCGCGCAGGGCACGTTCACCTCCTTGGAGGAAGCGGCGCACCGGTGCGGGGTCGCGCTGTTGGATCCAGTGGACGCCATGGACCTCGGCCAGGGTCCGTAGGTCCACCACCTGCGCGCCGGTCGGATCGCTGTGCGGGTCCAGGTAACGACGCAGGTGGTGGGAGCGGGGAGGATGGGAGCGTTCGTGGTACAGGGCCGCGGCCACGCTCATGATCTTGGTTCCACCGGTGTAGTCCAGGTACCAGGGGCGCCCGGCCAAGGCACGTTGGACCCGTTCCAGGAGCGCGGTGATCGCCTCGGGGTCGTGCGGGTCGGGTCCCATGCTGAGAACACGTGTGGAGCGGTCGGAGCGAAGACGGTCCACCGCGGCGGCGACGCGACGGGCCATCACAAGCGTGGCCTGGCTACAGACCAGGAGAAGCCGTCCAACGGGCATCGTCAGCGCGGCCAACAGCGCGGGGGTGGGGTTTTGTCCCACCAGGACGACGGCCGTGTCGGGGGCGGCCACACTCTCGGCGTCCATACCGCTTTCGTCCATACCGGTTTCATTCGCGCTGGATCCTTCCACGGTTCCCTTTCCCGTGGAATCACAGGGACAAGCCGTTCTCGGTCGTTTCCGTGCAATCGGGAAGAGATTTCACGGTACCCATCGCGATCGGGAAGGGATCAAGGGGAGGGCCCCACCACCCGCCTCGCGAATCCGGAGGTCAGGACGAAGGAACGGCAGGCGGTGACCACCCCTTTGCCATCCCGCACCAGATCGGAGGGGACCAGCAGGTCGTCGCGCTCGGGGTGGGCCGAACCGACCACGGACGAGACGATGAACCACACCCCTTCCTCGGGTTCGGGAAGGTTGGCGGCCCGGGTCCGTCTCTCCGCCATGAGGGGAATCCCGTCCAGTTCCGACAGCGGCACGCGAGCCGCCTCCACTCTGGCCGGACGGGGAGCACTGGGCCAACTACGGATGACCCTCGCCTCCTCATCCACCACCCGCACCTCGTGCGGTGTCAGATTGACCACCCTCATGCGGCGACCTCCCGTTCCTCTCACGCCCCAAGGCCCTACGTCCCTGCACCAAACGGTGCCTCGTGCTCCGTTCCGATCCCTTCACCGCACTCTCTCGGACACACGCGGCACCACCTGCCAGGGACGACACCATGCTCTTTGTGAGACTTCTGTTTCTTATGACCGATTCACCATGAAAGGATTGGAGAAATGTTTTTAGAGTTGAACGTCGAGAATTGACAGTTCGGCTATAGGGAACATATTTTGTTGTACGACCTCCCGTTGACTCAGGAGTGTCGAAACCAACACTCACGACTCCCACACGTTTCCCCGGAAGGGCTGGGGAAGCGTCCCGGCCCCGGAGGATCCGGGGAGAAGAGTTCGTGAGCAAGCACCGCTGCTCCGTCTGGGAACTGTACGGTTCGGCCACCTTCCTGCGCGTGTTCAGTCGCGCGCTGGGATGCGGACCCTGCTCCACGGACGGAACCGCCCAGGGCTGTGCCGGTCACACCGAACAGTTCTGGGACTACATCGACCTGTGCGTCGAGCACTGCCCGTGCCCCGAACACGGCGGCGACCCGCACGGGCTCCTCGCCGTGCGCATGGCCCGTGCCCTGCCCTCTCCCGAGGGGGTGGACCGCACCGCCGCGCACCGGCTTCGTGAGGCCTTGGACGACGTGCGCCGCGACCGCTCCTACAAGAACCTGCGCCGGGTGTACCCGAACCCCGCGCCCAACGGCAAGGCCCGCAGCGCCTTCTCCGAGCGCCCTCGCCGCTGGGCCCAGCGGCGCGACGTGGCCCGAGTCGCCACCGACGTGGTCGAGCAGGAGGCCCTGGCCATGCTCGTCCTCACCGCCGGATGGGGCAACCCCGCCGCCGACCTGCCCGAGGAGATCGGCCCCGGGGAGTCCGTCTCCTTCACCGAGGACGGCGGTGCCGTGCCCGTCGCCGACCTGTACGGGCGTGGCGTGAGCGTGGTCAAGGAGCCCCCGATGGTCTCCACCGCCACCGGCGACTACCTGCTGCGCAAGATGACCGAACTCGCCTCCGGCCGCGACGCCGACCCTGGCCGCACCCCCGACCAACGTCGCCGACTGATGCTCCGTGGCCTGCTTCCCGAACTGACCGGGGAGGACCTGGCCCGCCGTCTCACCGACGTCCTGTCCCGAATGGCCACGCTCATGCCCGCCCACTTCGATCTGGTGCAGCGAGCCCGAGGGCGGGCCCGCAGCGCGCCCTACGCCCCGGTTCCCGACACGGAACCGAGCAAGGAGGGAGGGGACGGACCCCGACGCGAGGTCCTGCACCGCGACGAACGACGGTGGCTGAGCCGGCTGGCCCAAGAGATGGCCGCCCAGGCCCAGGCCTATCGGGCGGCCTTCGACGCCGACCCCACCGGCACCCTCGACCTGTTACTGAGCCGGTTGCTGGTGGAGGGCCCCACGGTCCCCGAGCGGTGGCGCGGGGCCCAGCAGGACCCCGACCTGAGGGCCGACCTGCTCGACGCTCTGGCCGAGAGCACCGGAGACTGAACCGGCCACCCCACCCGCCCCGTTCAGAGCCCGGCGAGACGAAAACGCTCCGCCAAGGGCAACAGCACCGGGTACTGGGCGAACTCACGCAGCGACATGGTCGCGGTCTCCTCCCAAGGAAGACGTCGCCTCCAGCGGGTGGCCAAACACAGGTCGAGGGCCTGGTCCACCTCGCGCCACCGCTCGGGCACCGTCTTGCCGGGGAGGCGATACCCCACGAGCGCGGCGGAGAAGGCGTCCAGGAACGAGTGGATCCGGGATCGGTCGGCGCGGACCACACCGGCGTCCGGACGCAACGAGGTGTCGGCCGCACGAGCACCCCGGTCCACCAGGTACAGCTCGGGCTCGAGGTGGACACTACCCATCCCCAACGCCTTTCCCATGCCGACCTTGTGGGCGTGCTCGGGATCGTCGACCTCGCCCCCGCTCACGGGATTGTCCAGCAACAGCGCCCGCATCAGGGCCCCGAGTTCGGCGTCGGTGAGGTTGGTGAAGGTGATCCGGGAGTGCAAGGCCAGACCGTCCCGCAACGGGACGATGTCACGCTGACTGTCCTGGGGTGGCGCGACCCCACCCGGGGGCAAGACCTCCAGGCCCAACTCCTTCTGGGTGAGCGCGTCGTAGGGGTAGGGCCCGATACCGGGACGGTGACGGTGCAGGTAGACCTTGTAACCGCCCAACCGTACGGTCCCTTCGTGCGACCAGGTGACGATGTCGGGCCGGTCCCCCGAGGCGGTGTCCGGCCCCTGGACCAGGTAGTTGGCGAAACAGCCTCGTTGAGGGGACAGCAACCGCACTCGCAGTACCGTTCCGTCGGGGTGGTCGGGGTCGGTGAGGTCGGCGTCGGTGTCCTGGGCCACGGCGTTACCGAAGAAGACGCGGCCCTTGAGGGCCCCTGCCTCCCCGGCGAACACGTCGGTGTCGCCGAACATCGCGCGACACGCGTCCACGGCCCGTCCCGCTCGGGCCGCTCGGTCGGGATCGCCGTGTTGGGGACCCAGGACCGGGCCGGGAACGGCCCTGCGGACGGGGCTGTCGTCGCCGACCGCGATGCGGTACCCACCCGAGCGGCCGAAGGACACCACCCGGCCGGTCGAGTCCAGGTCGAACCAGACCGGTTCGAGACCGTGCCGAGGCAGCCCGCCTCCCCTGGCCCCGGCCACCGGAGGCCGGTGCGGGCCCTCCTCTCCCGCCCCCAGGGTGTCGGGGAAGGCCACCCGCTGGTAACGGGTGATCTGTTCGGCGGACTCGAACAGCTCCACCATGTCCTCGGAGATCGTCCGGCGGCCCTCGCGCAGGTCCACCGGACGGGGAAACAGGTAGGCGTTACGGCGCTCCCCCGTGGCCGCCCCGGTCAGCACCAACAAGGCCGGGATCACTCCCCCTCGGTCCGTGCGCACGGCCGGGTGGGCGCGGGCCTCCTTCTCGGTGGGCGCGACGGCGACCACCCGGTCGCGCAGGTGGATCGCGTGCACCCAACGATGCTGCAACCGGCCGTGTTGTTCATGGGCGGTGGGCACGTAGGTGCCGCCGCGCGGTGGGTCGGGGAAGTCCTCGACCCCGAAGTCCCAGGTGGCCACGCTCTCTCGCAGCACCGAGAAGGAGACCTTGAGCGCCCGCCCCGGTTCGGGTTCGAGTGCGCTCCCCGGTACCTCCACCACGTACCAGCGCTCGTCCTGGCGGGAACGGTACAAAAAACCCTGCCTGGTGCGCAGTCCGGCGCGTCGACCACGGTAGTGGTCGTGGCGTCGGGCCATCACGTGACGGGCCCGGGCGGACAGGGAGCTGTCGGGGCGGTCGGGATCCACCCGCACCGGGGCACGGAAGAACAACATGGGTGTGTTGACCGGCCCGCTTTCCCCACCGGTGAGCATGCGTACCGTGTTGCGGATCAGACCGCGCAAGGTGGTTCCGGGGATGGTGGGGAGCGGACGCCCCTCATGTGGCAGGCGGGCGGAACGGATCACTCCGCCCCGCCTTCGGGTCTGTCCCACGAACGTGGGGGTCAGGGTGGTCAGGGTCAGATCGATCCAGCCGGTATGCGTGCCCGGTACGGTGCGCTCGTGCGAACGCAGCAGGGTCGCGGTGTCGTGGTCGGGATGCAGGGACACGGCGGGCAGGGGTGTCTGGGCCAACCGCACCAGACCATAGGGGGCCGTGGCCCGGTAACGGTGTTCGTGTTCGTGTCGGCCCACCCGGGAGGCGACGTGTCGTGGATCCACCCTCAAGGCTCCTCGATCCGGTCTCCGGTGCCCACGTCGAACTCCGGGCCGGTGGGTTTGGTGCCGGTACACATGCCGGTGAGCCGGTGGAAGGCCACCCCGACCGCCCCGGTGGCGGCCTCCGACGCCCAGTACTCGCGAACGGTCAGCCAGGTCCCGGTGCTCTCCAGCGCGGTCCGCCCCGAGCCCGGTAAGGGCCGTGGCCGGCCGGAGAAGTCGGTCCAGGGCACCGGGAGGACCGCCTCGCTCCCCGACAACTCTCGAGTGAGGGACATCGGCACCGCGCCCGGCAGGGTACGGCTGTGTTCGCCGCCGGGCCATCCTTGGAGTAGGAAGGAGCGGTCACGCGGACGCAGCCACCGCGGCAGATCCACGGGGTCGTCCGCGCTGATCCATCCGGCCTCGGCGAACTCCCCGATCCTGATCTGGGCGTGCGCGGCGAAGACCGACACCTCCAGGATCCGCCACCGATCGGTGTCCGGAGCCAAAGGTGGAGCCGACAGGTGGGCGGTGGGCGGGTGGTCCGAACGTCGCCAACGGCCTCCAGGGCAGGCTCCGGTGAGTCGGCCATCACCGAGTTCGGCCAACAACCACTGCGGCCCGGGAGGCTCTTGGCGCCCCGGGGCCGTGTCCAGGAGACGGCAGCGCGCGCCCCGAACGAACACGTCGTCCAGGACCTGGTCGATCTGCTCGGGGGTGAGTCGGTCGACTCGGACCCCCAGCGGATCCGGGGGTCGGTGAGCGTGGCCGTTCACCGGTTCCTCCTCTCGGTGAGGCGGCCGTGCAGTGTCCGCAACCAACCGCGTACCAGGCGGGCCTGCTCCCCTTCCGGGGTTTGCAGCACCGTCATCAGGTCCACGACGCGTCCCGATCCTTCCTCGGCGCCGCCCAGGGTCACCAGGACCGCCCGGGTCGCGGTGAGACGGCCGTTACCGCCGCCGGCGCCCGCCCCGAGGGTGTCCAGGGGAACCGTGGCCAACTCCCGTACCAGCAAGGCGAGCAGTCCGCGCACCGCGTCGTCGGGTTCGGTCACGTCCAGGACGACCTCGGCGGAGCCGCCGCAGTGCAGGTCGGTGGTGAAGAGTCGACCGTCCACGGCGTCACCGAACAGCGCGTCCACGGTCGACCGTGTGGTGGTCAACGCCGAGCCGCCGGTCAAGGCCGGGGTGGCGCGCAACCGGATTCGTGAGGGGGTGGAGGACCTCCTTCCGTTGGCGTCGGCCCCCCACCAGTGTCCGTGCCAGTCTCGCCACCGCTCCGGTGGCCCACCCAGGTGTTCGGCGGCGTCCCGGACCAGGCGACCGCTCACCCGTTTGAACAGGGCGAACAGGGCGGTATCCCCGAGGACGGGGCGGACCCGTACCCGGTCCCCCTCGGGCTCGCAGGCCACGGGACGACGACGGTGGGCCCGGTCCACCTCGGCGAGCCGGTCGGGTTCGGGGACGTCTCCGATCATGAGCAGGCCGGGACGCAGCCCTCGCGCCGCCGGGTCCGGCCCTTGGGAGAGGGGACCCGCCCGTTCGGCCACGTGCAATTCCATCCGCAATTCGGCGCGGTGTCGTGGGTCGGGCGTGTCCGCACGGGCTCTGACGTGCGCGGCGGTGGCCGCCCGGCCGTGCTCGCGCAGCCGGATCTCCAAGAGTTCGGGCAACCCCTTGACGGAGGAGGCGTCGGTGAGCGCCTCGGTGGCCCGTCGGCGACGTTCGGCCCAGGTCCGTGCGTGGAAACCGAACCATCCGTCGAGGTCGGTGAGGTCGTGACGACGCGCCGCCCAGTGGGTGGCCCGTACCGCGCCATGGCCGCGACCGGTGCGCCCTCCGATCCGTATTCCGGGCCCTTCCCCCTCCAAGCCGCGAACCGCCAGGAGCAACAGGGTCAACAACCGTTCCTCCACGGCGCGCTCGGGCACCCATAGGCGCAGGTGACAGACGAACGCCGTCCCGGCGGGCAAGACCTCCCACCGCCACATGCGCCCTGGGTGCACGGTTCCGGTGGCGGGGTCGACCCGGGTACCGACCCGTACCGTCACGTTCGTGTCCTCGGGCAACTCGGCGTGGGCGTCGTCCAGGTCCAGGGCACTGGCCACCGGAAGCGGATCGCCCTCGCCGAAGGCGGCGCGCCCGCTCCCGGTGCCGAACAACACGGCGGCGTCCGCGTGATCGGTACGCCCCGTCAGTTCGTGCCGCAGCAAGCCGGCCAGGGTGGTGGCGCGCAGCCGGGGCAGACCACTGCGCGGATCGCGGTCCAAGGACAGGTCCACGTCGCCCTCGGCGGCGTGCCGGGGCGTGGCGCGGGCCGCACCGACGTGGGTGTCGGTGAGCAGACGCAATCGGACCGCGAACTCCCAGATCAGCGCGCACCTTTGGGGTCCGTCCAGGGTGTGGTTCACCGTGGGCCGCCCCGCTCGTGTTCGAGGTCCTCACCCAGCGCACGGGTCGCCTCCGCCATCCAGGAGGAGACCAACAGCAGACAGAGCCGGGACGCGGCGCGGCGTTCCCACTCTTGGGCCGCCTCCGAGAGCCCGCTCGAAGACCCGCTGTTCGGTAGGCCATCGGGACAGGTCAGGTCCACCGCGGCGATCGCACGGGCGTAAGCGGACCCGTGTGCCCCTTCGGGACGGTTGACACCCCACCATCGGACGGCGGCCTCATCACCGGACAGGTCGCTCAGCCATCGGTGGACCGTGATTCGCAGGCCTCGGTGGGTCATGCGGGCGTGTTCCAGGGCCCGCACGGCCCGTTCGCGCAGTACCTTGTGCGCGCCCTCGGCCGGCTCCACCCCGGTCAGGGTCGCGCGCAGGGCGGTCAATGCCTCGTCCGGGGCGCGGTGCGGGTGGGCGACGACCTCGCGCAGCCTTCCCAGGAGGCTGGGGGTGAGCGGCCCCAATGTGGGGGCACAGGCCCGGGCCAGAGCCCGAGCGTGGTCGCGGACCGGTCGCGCGGCGGCGTTCCAGAGCAATGCGTCGTAGAGGAGGGCCACCTGCGGGTCGCGGCTCACCTGTCCTGGGTCGGGCTCTGGCAGCACCTCGCCGTCGGGCAGTGTCACCATCTCCCGCTGCCGGGTCGCTACGGGTTCGGAAGGTGCTGCGAACGGTTCGGGGGTGGGCGGGGGCGGGTCGAGTAGGACGAACTGGCCGTACCCGTCGATCGCCCGTTCGCCCAGCGTGTGCGCCTCCAACTCCCGGACACCGGTGGTGCTCAGGGCCTCCCCCGAGCGCAGGCGCACCACCGATCCCGCCGCCGCGGCCCAACGCTGGGCCATGGGTCCGCGATAACCACGGTGGTAGGCGCCCACGAGCACGGGTTCGACGTGAGCGGCCACCACGTCCACACGGGCATCGGGCCGGCAGCGCTCCCAGAGTTCGCGTACCGCCGGGACCAGGGCGTGCGGGCGATGCTGTCCCTGCGCGCCCACCAACAGCGCGGGTGAGAGCAGTAGCAGGTCCACGGCTTCACCGGCGGCCCGGGAACGGTCGGAGTGGGGCCAGGCGACCCGGTCCGGGGATAGCGGCCGTTCGGGGTCCACCGGTCCTACCTCGACCCCGCCGTGTGCGCGGGTGCCGCCAAAGCCCAGGGTGAGCGTCCCCCGGGCCTCCTCCAGCACCTGGAGAATCCGCTCGGCGAGTTCACGCAGGAAGGTGTGGTCGGGCCCGCGCAGTTGCCATCGCGCCTCGAAGACCTGGCCGGGGTCCAGGCTCGTGGTGTAGAAGGGCATCCCTCGTGGCGGTTCTTCCGAGCGGGAGCGGCCCAGGTAGCGCTCGACGGTGGTACGCACGGCGGCGCGCAGGGAGCGGTCGAGGGTGAGTGGGTCCCGGACCGCCCGGTAGGGCCGGCTCGGGTCGTCGGTGCCTCCGGCGAAGGCGTCCACGAGGGCGTGCCCGTCCTTACCCGGGGAGTACAGGTGAGCGGGTGGCGGGTGGGCGACCACCTGGCCCCCGTCCCAGGCGTGTCGTTCGAGTCGAGGGTGGGCCGGGGCGAAGCGGACGTGTTCGCCGCGCGCCACCCACTCCGTCGACTCCCGTTCCCGCCCGGCCCTGGCCAGCGCCGCGGCCAGCATGCCCCGCTGGGCACGGCCGCTCACCACGGTGGCCGAAACCACGCGCAACGGGTCGAAGGAGGTGCGCACCGCGATCGAGTCGGTGAGGACGTACCTCAGCGGTAGGTAGGCGACGGCGGATGCTACGGGAGGGGTCATGGTCTCCTCCGACCGTTCCTCGTGGGAGCCGCCTCCGGCCCCGATCCGATTCCCGGAGCCCCGGCCAAGCGCAGGGTGGTGGCGTGCGGGTCCGGGTCCTGGGCCGTGGCCAGGCACACGTCCACCCGCCCTCGGCCACGTGTGGCCCTGAGTCCGATCTGGTCGGTGGCCAGGCATGCCATGGCCAGGCACCGCCAGTCCTCGGGCGCGGGTGGAACGGACCAGGCCAGGGGGGCGGTCAGCACCAGCCCCGGCAGCAGGACCCGGTTGGTGCGCAACCGCCCCGGTTCAGGCACCTGGTCGGGTCCGATCTCCACCCCCGACTCCAGGGTGGTGTAGGCATCGGTGATGGCGCGGCGCAGGGTGGAGCGCAAGGGTTCCGCGCGGCCGGCCAGGGCGTGGGCGACGGTGGCCCGAACACGATTCCCGGTGACCGCGTGTCCCAGCCTCAAGATCCGGTCCGCCCCGTGGGAGCGGGCCCGACCGAAGATCCGGTCCGCCGCCTCACTCAGTTCGGGGGCCACGGTCAACGCGTCGACCGCTCCGGCCCGCAGGCGCGCCGCCAGCCGGTGGCGGGGCAGGTGGGGCAGTCCGTGCCCGTCGGTGACCACGTCCGTGTCCGCGCCCGTCCCGTCGGCGCTGGCGCCCACGAACAGAGCCGGTGAGACCAGGCGCACCACGATCCGATTCGGCGTGCTCACCCGACACCACCCCCGGTGGGCACCGTGGTGGGCGCGTCGGTCCACCCCGGGTCCAGGTACAGGTCCATCACCTCGACCGCGTCCAACAGTTCACCGGGGGTCCACTCTGGGGGCAAGGCGACGGGGCGCCCGGTCACCTGGGCCCGGCGGGCCAGTTCGGGGGTGGGGTCGGCTCCCGATTCGAGCAAGGGGACCAGGGAGGAGATCAGCCAGCCGCGCCGGCGGGCGTCACCGTCCAGGAACGATCCGCCCGTGCGCTCGTCCAGGTAACGGTCCAGGAAGCGGGAGAAGTCACCGCCGCTCATCGGTAGGGCGGTGCGCGGAGGATCGGCCCGACGGTCCGCCTCCAAGGCACGAAGGACCCGGTCCACCCCGTCCACGCGTGTCGTCCAGGCCACGGTGTGCTCCTCGGCGGCACCCGGGTCGTGTTCGGCCTTGGCCACCCGGTGTGTCTTGGCCGCTCGACACATCGCCTCGCACAGGTCGTATCCCAGTGACAGGGGTGCGCCGACCGGTTGCACCGCGATCCCGACCCCCACGGTGGGGACGAAGGTGGTGTACTCGTGGCCTTTGGCGCGTACCGTACGCCCACCCGAACCGTGTGCGATCGCCAGGGCCCTATGCAGCGCCATCCGGGGATCGGACGCGTCATCGATCCGCTCCGGGTCGGCGTCGAGCCAACCCAGCGCGTACCGCACCATGCCGAGCGCCAGGCGGGCGTCGCACAAGACCGTGAGATCGTCCCCGGCGACCACGATGGGCCGTATCGGTAACCGGACCGGCCCCGATGGCTCATGATCCAGGGTGATGGGTCCCCCGGCTCCCGTTCCCGGTACGTGCGGAGGGACTCCGGGGTCGACCCTGACCATGGCGGCCACCGCCCGGACCAGGGCACGCGCCAACCCTTGGGTGAGTCCGGCGATCCTGGTGGACAGAGTCCGTTGGGCCAGGGCGCCCGAGCCGGGGAGGGCGGGGTCCCCGGCACGTTCTCGGTACTCGCCCAGAATCGCGCCCAATCCGTTGACGTCCAGGTGCACCACCGCGACCCGGCTGAGGTCCCCGTGGTCACGGCCGAGCCGGTCCACCTCCATGGGCAGGGCCAGTTCGGCCGTTCCCGTCGCGGTGACCGCGTCCGTCAACCAGGCCCGGCCGTGCGCTCGGTGCCATCGACGTCCGATGCCTCGTGCCCGGGCCACGTCGGCGGCCACGCGTTCATGGACGCGGGTGTGGTCGGAGCGGCTGCTGTCGACCGACTCGGCCGGTGCCCCACTGACCGAGCACACCGCGGTGAGGCCGTAGCCGTGGGCGGGGGTGTGCAGCGCCGACATGTGGCGTCGAGCGCGGCGCAGACGCACCGGAAGTTCGTCCAATGCGGTGTCCAGGTCGGGGACGGCGCCTCGCCCTTCCCCTTCCGTCACCGTGAGCGTCTCGGGCCCGTAGGGCACGAACGCCACGACCGGGGTGAGGTCCCCGGCGCGGTCACGCAGCCTGCGGGTGTAGCGGGCGGTGAAGGTCCGGGCGGTCTCCAGGTCGGGCAGGACCATGGTGAGCGCACCACCGGCGTCGCGCAGGACCAGACAGTCCTGGGGCACCAGGTCGGCCACCCCATGGACGGGGTCGGAGGTGTCGGTGAGTTCGGCCACGAGCGCGGCTCGGCCGACCGCGTCCAGGATGCGGCGCCCGCTGTAGACGTAGGACTGAATGCCCCGCAGGTCCACACCGACGAGGACCCCGGCCGGCGGAGGCGGCCCGGCGACTCGTTCTCGGTGGGTGGGGGCGGGGGGCACCGTGACGGACTCCTCCTGTAGGGGTGTCGCGTGCCCCAAGGCGCGGGCACGAGGTGGGCACCGCGAGGGCGACCCGTCCATCTCTCTCGGACAGCGGCCTTTGGTCCGCGTGACGGTACCGACGACACCACGGATACCAGGGGTCACACCGTGTCGTCACCTGGTTGGCCCCATCCGGTCATGCGGGGCCCGGGTGGACCCCCGACGAATGGCCACTGTCCGAGAGAACCCGATGACGGACGTGCTCGTCCCCGCCGTCCCTGGACGCTCAGCGGCGCCCGCCGCGTGCCTCATCCGAGAAAGGCCTCCGATGTCGACGCCCCATCCGCACCCACGCGAACCACTCGGGTCGTCCGAGCGCGAGCGTCCTTCCGCCACCAAGCACACCGGTTCCGTCCTGACACCGTATGACCTTGCGCCGCACCTGCGTGAACTGGCCCGTTCGCTACGTGAACCTCGCCGTGGGCACGGCCGCACCTGGATCGAAGGACCTTCCTGAGGACGAAGGCATCGGCTCCCACCCCGTTCACCGGAGGGGGCCGAACCGACGGCGCCCCGGCGTCCACGGTGGAGGGGCCGGTCCCCGCCCCCGTCCTCGGGCGGGGACCGGCGGTCCGTGGGTCAGTCGAACAGGGTCCCCCCGAACTCCTCCTCCGCCTCGACCACGACGTGGGCACGCGCACCGCCCGCCTGGCGTCGGGCGCGGCGCGGCGGAGGCGCGGCGCCACCGTCGCGGGGTGCCGGGACTTCCATGGCCGGCCTGGAGGCGGTGACCGTGTCCACCCGGACCGCTCCGAATCCCTGGGCGGTGTACTTACCGATACCGGTGAGTTCGAGCAGGTCGAGCAGGACGGCGAAGGTGGCCGAGGGCCGCCCCGCACCGGTCGCGTTCTCCAAGCGCAGGCCACCGAGCCAGCCCAGCACGGCGCGTTTGTCCGTGTGAAGGTGTTCGGTCAGACGCACGTCCTCCCCCGGTAGGTGGGAGCGCCGGATCCGAGCCGACTCGACCAAGGCATCCTCCAACCAGGGGACCGCCAGGGACGGTGGGGCGAAGCGGGCCACCGCGCCCACCGCGCCACTGCCGCCGACGATCCCTCCTCCGGACCGGTGCACCGCGCCGAAGAGCCGCCGCGGGCTGGGCCAGATGTGCGGGACTCGTTCGCCCGTGGTGTCACGGGTGGTGGTCACCACCGGGGTCAGGGCACGCACCTGGGCCGTCTCCACCGGGAAGGGGGTGTACTCGCCGCTGAGCATCTCGGCGTAGGTGCGGTCGAAGGTGCGGGTCACCGAGAGCGGTTCCAGGAGGTGGTCACCGACGCGCTGGGGCACGCCGACCAGGTCCGCCGGGTCCACGGGGGCGGGAACGTCATCGTCCAACCAGGTGAGCGTCCAGTGGTGGAGTCGATTGCCCAGAGGCAGGGGCCAGCCGTTCATGGCCCAGCGCTTGGCCCCGGTGTGTTCCCGTTCGCTCTGGGGCCACCAACGGTTGAGCAGTCCGTGGCAATCCTCGGGACGGATCGGTCGTGCCCGGTCCGCTCGATCCTTCAGGACCACGGTCCACCGTCTGGGCACCGACCCCACCCCTTCCCGTGGTCATGACGACGTTCGTCGCCTCCATGCTCGGTTCACCGGGTACTCCTCTCGGACAGTCCCCGGCGCCGGACCACGCCGCCCCTTCCGTAGACCATCCGGCACGTGTGCGACCCACCCTCGTGGCTCGAAGCGAAGAAAGCCGTTTTCGCCCCTTGCCGCCTCAAAGAACTAAATGTAAGGTAACTTTCCAATACTGGGAGCAACCACATCCGCACCCACGGTCCACATGCCCCCAGGAACCGACTTCCCCGCCACGCCCCTTCGGGCCCTTCCTTCGGAGCACGTCATGCGCACCCTGACCTCCGTGACCGCCGTCCTCTTCACCACGGCGGCGCTCCTTCACTCCCCCGCCGCCGCATCCGCGGCGCCCGACGACCCGATCTCCACCACGGCGACCCTGGTCTGGTCGGACGAGTTCGACGGGCCGGCCGGGGCCGCCCCCGACCCCGCCAACTGGAACCACGAACTCGGCGACCACGGCTGGGGCAACAACGAGCTCCAGAACTACACCGACAGCCGGGCCAACTCCGCTCTGGACGGCAACGGCAATCTGGTCATCACCGCACGCCAAGAGGCCGATGGCTCCTACACATCCGCGCGTATGACCACGCAGAACAAGGTCCAGCCCCAGTACGGCAGGATCGAGGCACGCATCCAGATTCCGCGCGGCCAAGGCATCTGGCCCGCCTTCTGGATGCTGGGGGCGGACTTCCCGCGGACCCCCTGGCCCGATTCGGGCGAGATCGACATCATGGAGAACATCGGCCGCGAACCCCACCTGGTACACGGCAGCCTCCACGGCCCCGGATACCACGGGGGCAACCCCCTGACCGGTTCCTACATGCACCCGCAGGGCTGGTCCTTCGCCGATACCTTCCACGTCTTCGCCGTGGATTGGCGGCCCGGCTCGGTGACCTGGTCGGTCAACGGCGACGCGTACCAGACCTACACCTGGGAGGACACCCGAGGAAACCCCTGGGTGTACGACCAGCCGTTCTTCATGATCCTCAATGTCGCCGTCGGTGGCGACTGGCCGGGTTACCCGGACGCGAGCACACGGTTCCCGCAGCAGATGCGCGTGGACTACGTGCGCGTGTACTCCCTGGACTGACGCCCACAGGGCGACCGAGCGCCACGTGGGGGCGTCCGAAAGGGGCGCCCCCATCCGGCGTCGATCCACTCAGGGACGGAAAGCGGCCGAGGGCCTGTGCCCCTCGGTGGAGGAGGATGTCAAAATGAGCGGGCCCATGACGTTCGAACAGTCGAAGCGGAGGGGACATGCCCCGCCTGAGCCACACCCTGGACCTTGACGCCCTGGACCGGGAGGACCTGCTCCGTTCGATCGACGGGGCGTACCGGATACTGCGTAGTGCCCGTTTCGACGAGCAGGGATACCTGCTCGTCCCCGACGAGGAGGAACTGGAGCGGCTGGAGCGGCGGGCACAGGAGGCCGGCCTGGTCGACCCGGGGGCCCGGCGCGACCACCGGGAGCGTGCGGACGCCGAGGCCGAACGTTTGGTCGAGGAGATCGCGCGCTTGCGCCAGGAGATGGCCCAAGAGCAGGCCGAGCACGGTAGGCCCCGGACCGAGACCCGAAGGGCCGTCGAGGAGCGCTCGGTCGAATTGGACGTGCTGCGTTCCAAGGAGGTCCTGCGTCTACTGCGGGGCGAACACCTGGCTCCGGGCTCCCACTACCTGCTCGGCACGGTGGGAGAGAACGGTGAGCCCGTGTTCGCCGAAGGGGATCAAGGGTGGGTGGGCACCGACCTGACCATCACCTCCTGGGACGAGGAGGGGTTGTGCGCGTTCGACTTCGCGATGCGCGAGGACCCCGAACTGTCGGGCTTCGAGGATCCGGTCACGAGCGGCACCGTGGAGCACGACCGGGCCGCGCGCACCCTGACGGTACATGCCCGGATGCGTTTTCCCGCACCGGTCAGCACCTTGCGCGAGGACTCACCCCTGCTGCGGGTCCAGGTGCGAGCCCGGATCGAGCTGCCCGAGTGGTACGCGGCCCTGTCCGGGGCCCGAGGACAGGACCACCCGGCCGGGTTCGAGGTGGTCCACCCACTGGTACGCGCCACCGGAACGGCCACCCCCTCAGCCGGCGGCGTCGACCGTTGGTCGGTGGCCACCTCCCTGGACGTGCGTGGGCGTGGCCCGGCCCGTCCACTGGTGGCCGCCGCGTCCTGGGCGCTGCTGCGTTCGCTGCGCCGTTCCCAGCAGACGTACGTGCGGGAGTGGGTGGAGGAGGTGGAGCGGACCTGGGCGCGTGTGGCCCGAGGACTGCCCGAACTTCCGGGCCTGTTGGAAGACCTGGCCCAGGCGATGGCCAACGCACGCTCCCCTCGAAGTTGACCCCGCTCGGTCCACCACAAGGTCCCGTCCTCCGCTCCCGGCGAAGCCCTCTCAGTCCCGGTCTGCGCCCCAGCCGGTGAGAGAGCGCACGCGCAACTCGGTGAAACGGGCGTTGTCGCGTTCGGCTGAGAGCAGGGTCCCGATGATCGCGCAGGCGAACCCGACGGGTACGGAGACCAGGGCGGGGTTCTCCATGGGGAAGAGCTGGATGTCGATCCAGGCCGGCAGCACCGACAGGTTCTCTTCGGTGACCGGATGGACCTTGCCCGACATCACCGGGGAGAACGACATCAACACCAGGGTGGCCGACAGGCCGCCGTAGATGCCCCACTCCACACCCCTGGTGTTGAAGCGACGCCAGAACATGGTGAGGACGATGACGGGCAGGTTGGCCGCGGCGGCGATCGCGAAGGCCAGTCCGACCAGGAAGGCCACGTTCAGGTCCTGGGCCTGCACTGCCAGGAAGATGGCCACAGCGCCGATCAGGCAGGCGGAGAAGCGGGCCACGTTCATCTCCTGGGACTCGCGCGGACGCCCCCACATGAGGATGTGACCGAAAAAGTCGTGCGCGATGGAGGACGAGGAGGCCAGGGTCAGGCTGGCGATCACCGCGAGGATGGTGGCCAGGGCCACCGCGGAGATGAGCGCGAGCAGGACGGCGGCGCCCACGGGGCCGGCGGTGAGCCGTCCCACCTCTTCGGCGAGCAGCGGCACGGCCGAGTTGCCTGAGGGATCCAGGGACAAGATGCGTTCCGAACCCACCAGGGCCGCGGCGCCGAAGCCCAGGGCGAGGGTCATCAGGTAGAAGGCGCCGACCATCACGATGGTGCGATTGACCGAGGAACGCGCCGAACGGCCATCGGGAACCGTGTAGAAGCGGATGAGGATGTGCGGCAACGCGACCGTGCCCAGCACCAGGGCCAGGCCGAGGCTGATCAGGTCCATCTTGTTGAAGAAGGTCTGGGCGGCCTCACCGGGCACCTCCACCCCGAAGCGCAACCCGGGTTCGAGAAAGGCCTGCCCGTGACCACTGGCCTGAGCCGCGTCACCGAGCAGGGTACGCGGGTCGAAGGAGAAGTGGGCCAGCATCAAAGCGGTGAGCAGTCCGGTGGCGGTCAGCAGCACCAGGGCCTTGATGATCTGTAGCCAGGTGGCGGCCTTCATGCCGCCGTACATGACGTAGACGATCATCAGCACGCCGACCCCGATGATGGCTCCGGTGCGAGCCTGGTCCGCGCTCATCCCCATGAAGGTGCCCCCGTCGTGCAGCCCCAGCAGGACCGCCACCAGGGCGCCCGCACCGACCATCTGGGCGACCAGGTAGAAGACGCACACGGTGACGGTGGAGACCGTGCAGGCCAAGCGCACTCGCATCCGACGCATGCGGAAGGCCGGCAGGTCGGCCATGGTGAATCGGCCGGTGTTGCGCATCAGTTGGGCCATGGGCAGCACCAAGAGCCAGGCCACCAGGAAGCCGATGGAGTACAGGAAGCCGTCGTAGCCTTGGAGGGCGATCATTCCGGCGATGCCGAGGAAGGACGCGGCGGACAGGTAGTCGCCGGTCAGGGCGAGTCCGTTCTGAGCACTGGAGAACCCACGGCCACCGGCGTAGAAGTCGACGGCACCTTTGGTGGTGCGTCTGGCTCGGAGGGTGATGGCGAGGGTGACCAGGACGAAGAGGGCGCACAGGACGATGGTCCAGACGTGGACGACGCCGAACCGTCCGCCGAGCACGCTGCCCGGATCGAGGGTGTGCATCAGCCGGCCACCTCCGTGTCGACGGCGTTCTCGGCACGCGCGTGCTCACGGAGCTCCTCGGCCAACGGGTCGATGGAGCTCGTAGAGAAACGACAAAAGGCCCAGGCGAGGAGGAAGGAGAACAGGAACTGTCCGATTCCCAGGAGCAGGGCCACGTTGATCGAATCCAAGACCTGAATACTCATGAAGTCACGCGCGTACGCGGAAAGGAGGAGATAGGTCATGTAACCACCGAAGAAAGTCGCGAACAAGAGTCCGCTCTGCAGAGCGAAACGCCGCCTCAGTTCGACGAATCGGGGATCGACCGAGACACGTTCACAGGTGCGCGCTCGATCGGCCTCGGCCCTGGTCCGGGAACGCGCGGACCCGCCGCCGCCGGCTCGCCCGAACTCGTTTTCGGCACGTTTTCGGGACGCGCCCTCCATGTATTCGACCACGTCTCGTCTCCCCCGACGATCATTTTCCGCCCCGGCGGGCGAACGACTACCCGGTCGCCGCTCCCCACGGCTCGCCGGATCCTTTCCGGAGCGCGGCGGCGCCATCCGGACGCACCAGGAACGGGCGCTCATGTGTCGCCGATGCGGGTGGTACGCCGACCTCGTTCCGGTGAGTGATCACAATAACCACCGATCGCGCATCGTGTTCACCAAATGCGCAAATCGACTGACAGCAATAGCCGACCGGAAAAGGATGAAAGGGCATGAAACACCGGTCGGAATTCCCCTGAAAACCTCACCGCGAACAGACGTCGGGCACCGAGAACGTCGGCTCGCGACCGAGTAGAGGAGCAGGTCATCCGGACTCCGGCCAGGCTCGACGGCGCAGCGACCCCTTCGTCTTCGCTAGGCTTCGGGGCGACCCCGCACCCATGACGGAAAACCGGCTCTACACCGGTTCCCGTGTTCGTACAGGTGTATGATCAAGGGGTCCGCACTGTTCACGCGATACCGAAGGGAAAACCCCGCCGTGGTCACCGAGGTCTTCACGCGCAAGTACTGCGATCCCCACGCCGTTCGCGAGGAGAAGGTCGAGGCGACTGAGGTCATCCAGTTCGCCTGGGAAGGCGCCGTCCGTGAGGTCGACGCCTGCGAGGAGTGCCTCAAGGAGCACGAGTCACGCTTCGAGCCCCTGGTCGACTACTCGCGTCCTGTGAAGAAGCGCCGCGCCAAGAAGGCCGCCCCGGCTCCGGCCCCCGCCGAGAAGACCGAGGGCGCCGAGTCCGGCGACGCGCAGTAACACCACCCTCCTCCGCCGCGTGGCGGCGGAGCGACGGCCTCATCGCGTCGAGCATGGGGGCGGCGGCACTTCGGTGTCGTCGACCCCCACCTTCGCTTCGGGCCCGAACGACCAAGGAACTCGGCCCGCCCTGGTCGCTCGCCCCTACGGGCGGCCCCAGACCGGCTCGCCGTCCTTCCACACCGCCGCCACCTGCGGAACACCCGGCCGGTAGGCCAGGTAGAGGTGGTTGGGCGCGTCCAACAGCGTGAGGTCGGCCCGGGCCCCGGGCGCCAGGTGTCCCACCTCGGTGCGCCGCAACGCCAGGGCCCCGCCCTTGGTCGCCGCCCACACCGCCTCGTCCGGAGTCATCCCCATGTCCCGCACCGCCACCGCGATGCAAAAGGCCAGACTCGAAGTGAAACAGGAACCCGGGTTGCAATCACTGGCCAACGCCACCAGTGCCCCGGCGTCGATCAGCGCGCGGGCGTTCGGGTAGGGCCGGCGCGTGGAGAAGTCCACGCCCGGAAGCAGGGTCGCCACCGTGGGCTCGACACGCCCGCCCGCCTGGGCCAGGGCCTCGACGTCCTCTGCGCTCAGATAGGTGCAGTGGTCGACCGAGGCGGCACCCACCTCCACCGCCAGGCGCACCCCGGGCCCCTCACCCAGCTGATTGCCGTGCACGCGCGGCAACAACCCTCGCTCCATCCCCGCGGTGAGGATCCTGCGAGAGGCCTCCTCATCGAAGGCTCCCCTCTCACAGAACACGTCCACCCAGCGGGCGTGCGGGGCGCACGCGTCGAGCATGGGTCCGGTGACCAGGTCGACGTAACCATCGGGATCGTCAGCGTACTCGGAGGGCACCACGTGCCCACCCAGGAAGGTGACCTCGTCGGTGACCCGTCCGGCCACGCCCAGACAGCGCAGCTCATCCTCGACGGTGAGCCCGTACCCGGACTTGACCTCCAGTGTCGTGGTGCCCTGGGCGTGAGCCTCGCGTACCAGACGGCGAGCTCCGGCCAAGAGTTCGCCGTCGGAGGCGGCACGGGTGGCGGCCACGGTGGTGCGAATGCCCCCGGCCGAGTACGGGACGCCGCTCATCCGTGCGGCGAACTCACGGCTGCGGTCCCCGGCGAAGACGATGTGGGAGTGGCTGTCCACGAAACCGGGAATCACGCAGCGCCCGCCGGCGTCCAC
Source organism: Nocardiopsis alkaliphila YIM 80379 (assembly GCF_000341005.1). Lineage (GTDB taxonomy): Bacteria > Actinomycetota > Actinomycetes > Streptosporangiales > Streptosporangiaceae > Nocardiopsis > Nocardiopsis alkaliphila. The sequence continues at coordinate 31,178 of NZ_ANBD01000147.1, forward strand.
CCGCACGTCGGTGGCCGGGGCGGTGGCACGCGCCCCCACCCAGGCCACACGACCGTCTTCGATGACCAGGGCTGCGTCGGTGATCTCACCGAGCGGCCCCTTCCCCAAGGCGGGATCGTTGGTGACCAGGGTGGCGATGTCGTCCACGAGGACGGTATCGGGGACTTCGGCGGGGCTCACAGCAGCTCCTTGATCGCGGTGTCGAGTTCGTGTGCGGTGTCGGGAAGGCGGGTGTGGAGGCCGTCGCGGACGGTCCAGGAACCATCGACCATGACGTGGCGCACGTCGGCGTCGGTGGCTGCGAAGACCACGGCGTCCGTGGCCCGCGCGGGGTCGGTCCCGGCCAGTCGCACGCCGTCCAAGGCGACGTTGACCAGGTCGGCGCGGGCCCCGGGCATCAGGCTTCCGGCGTCGTCCCAGCCCAGCCCGGTGTGACCGTCCACGGTGGCCGCGCGCAACAGCGCCCCCGAACCCAGGGTGCCTCTGCGGTGGGTGCGCAGACGTTCGTGCAGCTCCACCGCACGGGCCTCCTCGAACAGGTCCGTCCGGGCGTGCTGGTCACTGCCCAGACTGAGCCGAACCGCGCCGGGCTCGGCGACCAGGTCCCCGGTACGCGGTAGACCGTCGGCCAGGTCGCGTTCGGTGGTGGGGCACAAACACACCGAGACCCCATGCGCGCGGACGGTGTCGACGTCGGCGTCGGTGAGGTGGGTGGCGTGCACCAAGGTGGTGCGTTGGGTGAGCGCCCCGGCGTCGGCCAGGACCCGTACGGGCGTCGCCCCGTACGCGGACAGGCAGGCGGCGTTCTCGGCCGGCTGTTCGCAAGCGTGGACGTGCAGGGGCACGCGGGCGCCGTCTGCGAACGCCACCACCTCGGGCAGGTCCCGTACGGGTACGGCCCGCACCGAGTGCGCCGCCACACCGACCCGTGCGTGGTCGCCTTCAGGAGAGAAGTCGGCCACCCGTTCACCCCAGGCTCCGGCGTCGCCGTCCCCGAAACGCAGCTGGGGACCCGACAGCCGCAGGTGACGACCGTCCTTTCCCAGGCCACCGGCCAGATAGCACACGTCCAGCAAGGTGATCCGGATGCCGGCCTCGGCGGCGGCCGTGGTCAGGGCGTGCCCCATGGCGTTGGGGTCGTCGTAGTGATGGCCGCCGGGCCCGTGGTGCAGGTAGTGGAACTCGCCCACGCACACGACACCGGCCAGGGCCATCTCGGCGAAGACGGCCCGGGCCAGACGATGGTAGGAGTCCGGATCCAGACGTTCGGCGACCCGGTACATCACCTCGCGCCAAGTCCAGAAGGATCCGCCGTCGGCGTGGGTGCGCCCGCGCAGGGCCCGGTGGAAGGCGTGCGAGTGGGCGTTGGCCAGACCGGGCAGGGTGAGCCCGCTCAGGTATTCGGCGTCGGCCGGGCGGTCGGTTCCCGAGACGACCGAGGCCAGGCGTCCATCGACCACGGTCAGGAGCACCCCGCGATCGGGGGCCGCACCGCCCGTCCACGCCCATTCGCACCACAGGCGTCGTGGTGTGTTCATGAGCGCTCCACCGAGAGCAGGTCGGCCAGGACGTCGGCCAGGGCGGTGACCCCGGCGTGGCGATCCCGGGGATCGACCCATTCCCGAGGTGAGTGGGAGACACCGGTGGGGTTGCGCACGTACAGCATGGCGGTGGGCACGTGACCCGATAGCACGCCGGCGTCGTGCCCGGCACCGGTGGGCAACAGCGGCACCGGGCCGGCCGCCTCGGGGACGCGGGCGCCCACGGTGGTGGCCAGGCGGTCGCGCAGGTCGTGGGAGAACTCCACCAGGGGCGTGGTGGATTCGGCCACCACCTCCAAGGTGACCCCGTGGTCGTGGGCGGCCTTGGCGGCCCTCTCCCGGACTCCCTCCACCACCGCTTCCAGGGTGGAGGCGTCGGCGGCCCGAGCGTCCAACCAAGCGCTGACCAGCGAGGGGATGGCGTTGGTGCCGTTGGGGGTGACGTGCGCCTTGGCGAGCGTGGCACGGGCGTCATGGTCCTCGGCCAAGGCACGGGCGGCCAAAATGGTGTGCGCCAACGGCAGCATGGGGTCGGCCCGATCGACCATACGGGTGGTGCCCGCGTGGTCGGCGCGACCGGTGAAGTCCATCCGCCAACGGCCATGCGGCCAGATCGAACTCGCCACGCCCACCGCGTGCGCGGTCTCGGCCAGCGCCCGCCCCTGCTCCACGTGGAGTTCGACGAAGACGTCGAAGGAGCCCAGCAGGTCGGGGTCGGGGCCGATGCCCCCAGGGTCCAGACCGGCCGCCTCCATCGCCTGGGCCCAGCTGGTACCGGAGGCGTCGGTCAACGAGCGGGCCCGCTCCGGGTCGATCTCCCCGGCGGCCAGGCGACTTCCCAGACAGGGCACCCCGAATCGGCCGCCCTCCTCCTCCACGAACACGCCCACCGCCAAGGGTCTGGCCGGTACGAAACCACGACCACGCAGTTCGTCGATGGCCGCCAGGGCGCAGGCCACACCGAGCGGACCGTCGAAGGCGCCACCATCGGGCACCGAGTCCAGGTGGGAGCCGGTGGCCACGGCCCCCGGACCGGGAGTACCCCACCAGGCCCACAGGTTGCCGTTGCGATCGGTGCGAACGTCCAGGCCTCGCTTGATGGCCGCGTCGGTGAACCAGGAGCGGGCCTCGGTGTCGGCGCTCGCCCAGGTATAACGGTGGTAGCCGCCGCCCTTGGAGCGCCCGATGGGGGCCAAGTCGGCCCAGAGACGATCGAAGCTCACCGGGTCTCCCTCATCGGCACGCGGATCTCGTGTTCCCGGGCCACGTCCTCGGCCTTTTCGTAGCCGGCGTCGACGTGGCGGACGACGCCCATGGCGGGGTCGTTGGTGAGCACCCGCTGGAGTTTGGCGGCGGCCAGGTCGGTGCCGTCGGCGACACTGACCTGTCCGGCGTGCAGGGAACGTCCCATGCCCACGCCACCGCCGTGGTGGATGGACACCCACGAGGCACCGGACGCGGTGTTGACCAGGGCGTTGAGCAGTGGCCAGTCCGCGATGGCGTCGGAGCCGTCCTTCATCGCCTCGGTCTCGCGGTAGGGCGAGGCCACCGATCCGGTGTCCAGGTGGTCACGGCCGATGGCCAGCGGCGCGGAGATCTCACCGGAGGCGACGAGTTCGTTGAAGCGCTGTCCGGCGACGGCGCGCTCCCCTTGGCCCAGCCAGCAGATACGCGCCGGCAGCCCTTGGAAGGCGACCCGCTCACCGGCCATGCGGATCCACCTGGTCAGGTGCTCCTCGTCCGAGAACAGATCGAGGATGGCCCGGTCCGTGCGGGCGATGTCGGCGGGGTCCCCGGACAGTGCGGCCCAGCGGAAGGGCCCCTTGCCTTCGCAGAACAGGGGGCGGATGTAGGCGGGTACGAAACCGGGGAAGTCGAAGGCCCGGGTGAAGCCGCCCTGGCGGGCCTCGTCACGGATGGAGTTCCCGTAGTCGAAGACCTCGGCACCGGCGTCCTGGAAACCGACCATGGCCGCCACGTGCGCGGCCATGGACTCACGGGCACGCGCGGTGACCTCTTCGGGCTTGGCCGCGGCCAAGGCCTTCCAGTCCTCGAAGGCCACCCCCACCGGAAGGTAGGCCAGCGGGTCGTGGGCGGAGGTCTGATCGGTGACGACGTCGATCGGCGCACCACGCGAGAGCAGTTCGGGAAAGACCTCGGCCGCGTTGCCCAAGACACCGATGGACAGTGGACGGCGTTCGTCACGGGCGCGCACCGCCAGGTCCAGGGCCTGGTCCAGGGTGTCGGCGCGCACGTCCAGGTAGCGGTGTTCGAGGCGGCGGTCGACGCGGCTACCGTCGCACTCCACCACGATCGCCACACCGTCGTTCATGGTGACGGCCAGCGGCTGTGCGCCGCCCATGCCACCGAGTCCGGCGGTGAGGGTGATGGTACCGGCCAGTGAGCCCCCGAACCGCTTGGCGGCCACGGCGGCGAAGGTCTCGTAGGTGCCCTGGAGGATGCCCTGGGTACCGATGTAGATCCACGAACCGGCGGTCATCTGCCCGTACATGGTCAGGCCCTCGGCCTCCAGGCGGCGGAACTCGGGCCAGTTCGCCCAGTCCCCCACCAGGTTGCCGTTGGCGAGCAGGACCCGGGGTGCCCACTCATGGGTGCGCATGATGCCGACCGGGCGACCGGACTGGACCAAGAGGGTCTCGTCACCCTCCAGGTCGCGTAGGGACGCGGTGATGCGGTCGAAGCTGCGCCAATCCCGGGCGGCCTTACCGGTACCGCCATAGACGACCAGTTCATCGGGGTGTTCGGCGACCTGGGGGTCGAGGTTGTTGTGGAACATGCGCAGGGCGGCCTCCTGCTGCCACCCCTTGGCGGACAGGGTGGTGCCGCGTGCGGCGCGGACGGTGCGTGACGTGCTCATGGGCGTCTCCTTGCGGGGGTCAGACGAGTGGGATGACGGACTCGGCCGCCTCGACGATCGAACCATCGGCGACCAGGGCCGCCACGTCGGCGATCTCCGGGGCCAGGTAACGGTCGGGGCCGGGGCCGGGTACCTTCTGGCGCACCGAACGCAACACGGCGCCGGTGGCGGGGCCCGGCTCCAAGGGCGAGCGCAGGTCCAGGGCGCGGGAGGCGGTGAGCAGTTCCACGGCCAGCACGTTGGTGAGTCCCTCCACCGCTCGACGCAACTTGCGCCCGGCGGACCAGCCCATGGACACGTGGTCCTCCTGCATGGCCGAGCTGGGGATGGAATCGACACTGGCGGGCACGGCCAGGCGTTTGAGTTCGGAGACGATGGCGGCCTGGGTGTACTGGGCGATCATGTGACCGGAGTCCACGCCGGGATCGTCGGCCAAGAAGGCGGGCAGTCCGTGGGAACGGGAGACGTCGAGCATGCGATCGGTGCGGCGCTCGGCGATGGAGGCCACATCGGCCACGGCCACCGCCAAGAAGTCCAACACGTAGGCGACGGGGGCGCCGTGGAAGTTGCCGTTGGACTCCACTCGCCCGTCGTCGAGCACGACGGGGTTGTCGATGACGCTGTCCAGTTCGCGTCCGGCCACGGTCAGCGCGTGTGCGAGCGTGTCACGCGCCGCCCCGGCCACCTGGGGGGCGCAGCGCAGTGAGTAGGCGTCCTGGACCCGGTTGCAGTCGGGGCCACGGTGGGAGGCCACCACCGGAGAGTCGGCGAGCAGGGCGCGCAGGTTGGTGGCGGAGGCGGCCTGGCCGGGGTGGGGGCGCAGCGTCTGGAGTTCGGCGGCGAAGACGCGGTCGGTACCCAGCAGGGCCTCCACGCTCATCGCGGCGGTGATGTCGGCGACCTTGAGCAACCGTTCCAGGTCCATACAGGCCATCACGAGCATGCCGAGCATGCCGTCGGTGCCGTTGATCAGGGCCAGGCCCTCCTTGGCACCCAGCTCCACCGGGGCGATCCCGGCCTCGGCCAGTGCCTCGGCGGCGTCCTTGAGCTCACCGGAGGCGACGCGCACCCGCCCTTCGCCCATCAGGGCCAAGGCCACGTGGGACAGCGGGGCCAGGTCCCCGGAGCACCCCAGGCTGCCGTATTCATGGACGATGGGGGTGATTCCGGCGTTCAGCAGGGCGGCCAAGGTGTCGACGGTGACCGGCTGAACACCGGTGTTGCCCGAGGCCAGCGTGCGCAGACGCAGCAACATCAACGCGCGCACCACCTCGGTCTCCACCTCGGGCCCGGCCCCGGCGGCGTGCGAGCGGATCAGCGAGCGTTGGAGGCGGGCTCGCAGGTCGGGGGCGATGTGTCGGGTGGCCAGGGCACCGAATCCGGTGCTGACCCCATAAGCGGGAACCTGGCCACGGGCCAAGGACTCGACACGCTCTCGGCCGTGCCGGACGGCCTTGCGGGTCTGTTCGTCGAGGGTGACCAGGGCGCCGTCGCGGGCGACGGCCAGAACCTGGGCCGGGGTGAGGGGGGCACCACCCACGGCCACGGAAACAACTGCTGTGGACATGCCCCCATTCGACCCCGCCCGGGACCCGGCCGGAAGTGCTGACACGGGAATTCTGTCCGAAACCCCAGACACTCACTTGGCGGGACTATCGCACCACACGTACCTCGCATTTGATCCCTGGGGCGGCCGCCAACCGCACGTCACCGGTGACCAAGGAACAGTCCAACGCCTCGGCCACCGCCACATAGGCCGCGTCGTAGGCGGTGAGGTCGTGCCGTAGTTCCCACACCCGGTCGGCGATGACCCCCGCCACCTCGACATGCGTGATGGCCTGAAAAGCATGGAGCCTGCGAGCGGCTTCGGCGTCGGTGAGAGAGATCTTCCGCCCCAGAAGCAGGCCACGCAGCGAACTGAGCAGCTCCAACCGCTGATGGCTCGGCGCGCACCACTCGACGTCCGCTCCGACCACCCTTCGAACCATGGTGGACGTGTGCCCGGGTGACCCCAGGTAGAGATCGATCAGTACCGAAGTGTCGACAACGATCACGCGATTCCACTTTCGGTCTCGGCCTCGCCGTCTCCACGAGCTTCACGCACTGCGGCCACGATCTCGTCCATGCTGAGGTTGGCCCCTGGCAGGGGCGTCTGCTCCACGATCTCCCTGTTCCGCGCGAACCGCGCTTCCTTTTCGAGGACACCGAGCAGGTAAGCCTGAAGTGATTTGCCCGCCCGCTTGGCCTCCGCAGCCAAGATGTCTCTGACCTCGTCCGGCACGTCCTTGATCTGAATCGCAGGCATGGATCCAGAGTAGCTGAATTCACATGCGAAATGGCGCTGTTGTGGCGCCCTGGTGTGCACAGACCATGGATCGACGAACGTGGGACGATCGGTTCATGAGTCATGTTCCGGCGGCCACGCGGGCGTTGCGACTACTACGCTTTTTGGCCACCCGGCCTGGCCCGGTGTCGGCTTCGACGATCGCCTCCGAACTGGGGCTGCCCCGCTCCAGCGTCTATCAACTGTTGGAGGCCATGGCCCAAGAGGGCTTCGTGACCCACCTGCCCGAGGAGCGGCGGTGGGGGCTGGGAGTGGCGGCCTTCGAGATCGGCTCGGCCTACCTGCGGCACGACGGCATCGAACGTCTGGCCCGCCCGCTGCTGCACCAGCTCACCGAGTCCACGGGAGCCACCGCCCACCTGGGCGTTCTCCACGGAGCCGATACCTTGTACCTGCTCAAGGAACAGCCCCCGCACGCGCCCACCCTGATCACCGGTGTAGGAGTGCGCCTACCGGCCCACTTGACGGCGTCGGGTCGGGCGATGTTGGCCCGCCTGCCTCGGCCACAGGTACGCGCCCTGTACCCGGACGCGGCGGCCTTCACCGACCGTACCGGCAAGGGGCCTCGTGACCCGAGCGAGCTGCGTTCGGTGTTGTCCCAAGAAAGACAACGGGGCTGGTCGATGGAGGACGGCCAGGTCACCGAGGGATTCGTGTCGGTGGCCGCGGCGGCCGTGGACCACAATGGCCGCCCGGCGGCGGCGATGAGCCTGACCGTGCCCAGCGCGCGGCCGGTCACCCCGGGCGCACTGGCCGCACGAGTGCGCGACGCCGCCGCCGAACTCACCCGCCGGTTGAGCGGCAGGGCAACGTAGGGGGNTCGACGATGGCGGGCAGCGGAGCGGTGCGTTCCGCCATGCGCAGGATGTGTTCCTTGTGCTCACGCGGCACCTGGACGTAGAACTGCGTGGCCGCCTCGGGGTCGGCTTCCAGGTCCAGGCTCTGGGGACTCTCGGCCCACCCGGGAAGCTCGGCCTCGGTGCGGTGGGTCTCCAGAGCGAACTCGATGAAGTACAGGACCCTGCGCGCGCCGGTGTGCACCTCACGGATCCGGCGGATCTCCGGCCAGGCGATGAAGGTCCCTTCCCCCGGGAACCACCACTTGCGTTCCTGGAGGACGGTGATGCCGTCGCTGTCTGCGCTGATCCCCTGTCGGGTGATGCGTTGCGGCAACCCGCGCACGAGGAAGACGTTGCTTCCTGGACCTAGGAAGAACATGACGAGTCCGGCCAGGGCCCACAGGGACACGGAGCCCACGGTGGCCTCTTCACGCACCACGTGCCACAGCATCGAGCCCACCACGAGGAGGAAGCCGAGCGTGAGTGCCGCGGAGAAGTAGGCGGCGGTCATCCACATACGCGCGTTGGGACCTCGCAGACTGACGTACCGGCGCAGGTGGGAAACGCTTGTCGAGGGCCGGGTCAGATCCGAGGGGGCCCCTGGTGAGGCCGAGGGGACCTCCGAGGGTTCGGGGGAAGCCATATCCCCATTCTCCCAAGTTCCGGAGACGCTCTGCCCGCCGACTCGCCCCTCCTGTCAGGTTTTGTGGTGTTGTGACCGTTGCGGAACGACGGTTGCGACGAACACCCGGTGGAAAGCACCGAAGACCACTACAGTCCTGCCCATGAGACGCGGCACACGTGAGTACGAGACGGCACTCGAAGTGAACGGGGAGGTGTTGTCCCAGGAGGGGGTCCTCTATCGGGGATCGACCATGCTGCCGGAGGAGGGTGAGGACCGGTTCGCTCCACTGGAACGTTGGGCCAAGGGCGTGGCCGAAAGCCTGGGTGAGCCGGTCACTTGGCGAGCCAAGGCCAAGAACGAACCCGAGGCGAGCGGGATCGCCCAGCCTGGCGAGCCCCCTCAGAGCCGTCGAGCGCTCTGAGCCCCACACTTGGCGCACTGGAACTTGCGATCATCACCCAGGACCCAGTCGTGGTCTCCTCCGGTGGGGCACGTGGACATCAACACCATCTCCTCACGGCAAGGGGCTTTTCGGGGGTGTTTCGGTCATAGTAATTCCCAGCAGTCACACACACCCCGAGAATGAGGAAACCAGACTCCTTTTCACGTTCTCGACGGAACCGTGGAAACACGTCGGGGCTCGCGCACGCAGCGACGAGCCCCGGCGGTAAGTCTTGGGGGATCAGTTCTGGGAGGCCTTCATGTGAGCCTCCACGGCGGCACGGTCGGCGCGCAACTTGGCGAGGGCCTCATCCAGGATGAGCTTGCCCTCCTCCTCACTACGACGCTCCTTCACGTACGCCAAGTGGGTCTTGTAGGGCTCGGTGCGTGGAGGCGAGGGCGGATTGGCCTTGTCCTTACCCGCGGGGAAACCACAACGCGGACAATCCCACTCATCGGGGACCGCGGCCTCACTGGCGAAGCTGGGAACGACCTCGTGCAAGTTCGCACAGTAGAACGGAACCCTGATACGCGGCGCGGCCTCGCCCCGCTCCGCCTCGCCCATCGGGCCGGCTCCGACTCGGCTGCCACGGATGGCACTGCCACTACCCACGAAAAACTCCTTCGGCGAACTCGCTCACCGGCTGACTCGGGCGAGCTTGACTGTAGACGAGGGACCGCTACCGAGCGGCGCTACATCCCCCGGTTGATGAGCAGGCCGAGCACGACGAGCGTCACGATCCACACGACACCGATACCGATGGTCATCCGGTCGAGGTTGCGCTCGACCACCGAGGACCCGCCGAGCGAGGAGGTGACACCACCGCCGAACATGTCGGACAGACCACCGCCCTTGCCCTTGTGCATCAGCACCAGGAGGATCAGTAGCACACTGAGAAGCATCACGAAGATGGACAGACCGAGGATCACACGCTCACCCGTAGCTCGACCCCGCAGCGGGGGGATGGACACCTCGGCCCCCCTTTCCCCACCCACCACCGAAGACGACATTGGGGGTGCCGTCCGGGAGCGGGTCACGGAAGGAGGAGAGCCGGGGACGTTTTCGGATTTTACCGCGCCTTGTGGGCACGCGAGGAGCAACCGCGAGGCACGGTCATCCCCTTAGCGAAGTCTAGCCCGAACGAGGCACCTGTCGGGCACCCCGCCCGTCACGCTTGGACATCGGAGCGTGACGGACGAGGATGAACAAGACGTTCGGTCAGCCGTTCTCACCGAAGCGGATCACCTTGGTGAACTCGTCGGCCTTCAGGCAGGCACCACCGACCAACGCACCATCGACATCGTCCTTGGCCATGATGCCGGGGGCGTTGTCGCCCTTGACCGAACCGCCGTAGAGCACGCGCACCGCGTCGGCGACCTCCGTCGAGTACAGCTCGGCCAGGCGCGCGCGGATGGCGGCGCACACCTCTTGGGCGTCCTCGGGGGTGGCGACCTCACCGGTGCCGATGGCCCACACCGGCTCGTAGGCCACGACGATCCTCTCGGCCTGCTCGGCGGGGATCTCCTTCAGTGCCCCGTCCAACTGGGCCAGCACGTGCTCCACCTGTCGTCCGGCCTTGCGGACCTCCAGGCCCTCGCCCACGCACAGGATCGGCACGATGTCGTTCTTGAAGGCGGCCTTGGTCTTGGCGTTGACCAGGGCGTCGTCCTCGTCGTGGTACTCGCGACGCTCGGAGTGCCCCACCAGCACGTAGGAGCACTCGAGCTTGGCCAGCATCGAGCCGGAGACCTCTCCGGTGTAAGCGCCCTTGTCATGGGCGGAGACGTCCTGGGCACCGAACTTGATCTTCAGCTTGTCCCCGTCCACCAGCGTCTGCACGCTGCGCAGGTCGGTGAACGGTGGCAGGACCACGACCTCGGCGTTGTCGTAGTCCTTGTCGTTGAGTGCGAAGGCCAGCTTCTGTACCAGAGCGATGGCCTCCAGGTGGTTGTTGTTCATCTTCCAGTTACCCGCGATGAGCGGCAGGCGCTTGGACATCGTCGTCACTTCCTTCAAGGTCTGATGTTCTTCGAGTTCGGGGGGTACCGTCAGGCGAGGGCGTCGATACCGGGCAGGTCCTTGCCCTCCAGGTACTCCAGGCCGGCCCCGCCCCCGGTGGAGATGTGGCCGAAGGCCGCCTCGTCGAAGCCCAGGGCGCGCACCGCGGCGGCGGAGTCGCCACCACCGACGACGGTGAAGGCGTCCGAGTCGATGAGCGCCTGGGCCAGGGCCCGGGTGCCACCGGCGTAGGGCTCCATCTCGAACACGCCCATGGGGCCGTTCCAGAAGACGGTCTTGGTGTCGGCGAGCTTCTCGGCGAACAGGTGCCGGCTCTTGGGACCGATGTCCAGACCCATCCGATCCGCCGGGATGGCGTCCACGTCGACGACGGTGTGGGCGGCGTCGGCGGCGAACTTCTCGGCTGCCACCACGTCCACCGGCAGGACGATCTCCACGCCCTCGCGCTCGGCCCGCTCCAGGTAACCGCGGACGGTGTCGAGTTGGTCGGCCTCCAAGAGGCTGGAACCGACCTCGTACCCCTTGGCCTTGAGGAAGGTGAACACCATGCCGCCGCCGATGAGCAGGCGGTCGGCGGTGCCCAGGAGGTTGTCGATGACACCGAGCTTGTCGGAGACCTTGGAGCCGCCCAAGACCACGGCGTAGGGACGCTGCGGGTCACCGGTGAGCTTCTTGAGCACCTCGACCTCGGTCAGCACCAGACCACCGACGGCGTTCGGGAGCTCGCCGGGCAGGTCGTAGACGCTGGCGTGCTTGCGGTGCACGGCGCCGAAGGCATCGCCCACGTAGAGGTCGGCCAACTCGGCGAAGCGGTCGGCGAGCTCACCGCGTTCGGCGTCGTCCTTACTGGTCTCCCCCGGTTCGAACCGCACGTTCTCCAGCAGCGCCACCTCACCGTCGGCCAGGGCGGCGCAGGTCTGGCGAGCCGAGTCACCGGCGGGGGCGGNNNNCCCAGCAGCTCGCCCAGGCGGGTGGCCACCGGGCGCAGGGAGTAGCGGGGGTCGGGGGCGCCCTTGGGGCGCCCCAGGTGGGCGGCGACGATGACCCGGGCACCGCGCTCACGCAGCTTGGTGATGGTGGGCAGGGCCGCCCGGATACGCCCGTCGTCGGTGATGCGCTCACCGTCCAGGGGCACGTTCAGGTCGGCCCGGACGAACACGCGCTTTCCAAAGACGTCGAGGTCGTCGATCGTCCGCATGCTGGTCTCCTCGTTGGGGTTTGTGGGTCTGAAGGTCCCGCACGGCGGGCCGGGGGCACGCACGCGACGGCACCCCCACCGCGCGGAGCGGAAGGGGTGCCGGGACACGCGGTGCGGCCACGAGCCGTGAGAACTCGTGGTTACAGGTTGGAGCCGACCAGCTTGGTCAGGTCGACCAGGCGGTTGGAGTAGCCGAACTCGTTGTCGTACCAGCCCAGGATCTTGACCTGGTTACCCGAGACCATGGTCATGCCGGCGTCCAGGGTGCAGGAGGGCGAGGTGCCGACGATGTCGGAGGAGACGATCGGGTCCTCCGTGTAGACGAGCACGTCCTTGAGCGGGCCCTCGGCCGCGGCCTTGAAGGCGGCGTTGACCTCGTCCTTGGTGACCTCACGGTCCACGGTGACGACCAGGTCGGTGGCCGAACCGTCCGGCACGGGCACGCGCATGGCCATACCGTCCAGCTTGCCCGCCAGCTCCGGGATGGCCAGCGAGGTGGCCTTGGCGGCACCGGTGCTGGTGGGGATGATGTTCTGCGCGGCGGCACGAGCGCGACGCAGGTCCTTGTGCGGCAGGTCCAGGATGACCTGGTCGTTGGTGTACGCGTGCACCGTGGTCATGAAACCCTGCTGGAAGCCGAAGTTGTCCAGCAACACCTTCGCCATGGGTGCCACACAGTTGGTGGTGCAGGAGGCGTTGGAGATGATGTGATGGTTGGCGGCGTCGTACCGGTCGTCGTTGACACCCATGACGACGGTGATGTCCTCGCCCTTGGCCGGGGCGGAGATGATGACCTTCTTGGCACCGGCGTCGATGTGCTTCTTGGCGTCCTCGGCCTTGGTGAAGATACCGGTGGACTCGACGACCACGTCCACGTTCAGGTCGGCCCAGGGCAGCTGGGCGGGGTCGCGCTGAGCGAGGACCTTGACGGTCTTGTCACCCACGCGGATGAAGTCCTCACCGGCCTCGACGTCGACGTCGAGGGTGCCCAGGACGGTGTCGTACTTGAGCAGGTGCGCGAGCGTCTTGGTGTCGGTGAGGTCGTTGACCGCGACGATTTCGATGTCGCTGCCGCCAGCGGCGACCGCGCGCCAGAAATTGCGGCCGATCCGACCGAAGCCGTTGACGCCTACACGGATGGTCACGGAACCAATCTCCTCATTTATCGCACATCAGTTTCACCCGCACGTCCACACCGCTGGGATCGGCGCCGACAGGAGCCGAATCGACCATGTTGAACAGCGTGAACGCATAACAGGTGTTCACAAAGAGCCTAGCGGAGCGCCGAACGGGAACCCGTTCGACCCCTCCTTCGACAACCCTTTCACCCCTCGCGGATTCATCACCCATCCTGGCACCGCGAAGCAAAGAGGTCTATACCATTGTCGGAAGTTATCCATGGGTTTTCCCAGTTAACAAAGGTGAACATCCCATTGTTCCCTCGCCCTGGAACCCAGCGGGCCTCGACAACGGGGCGAACGGCTCAGGGCACGAGCATGTCCGGAGTGAGGTTCGCCTCGGTCCCCTCGATCCCCAGATCACTCGCCCGCTTGTCGGCCATGGCCAACAGCCTGCGAATACGTCCGGCGATGGCGTCCTTGGTCAGCGGCGGCACCGACAGTTGCCCCAACTCCTCCAGCGAGGCCTGCTTGTGCGCCAGTCGCAACTGTCCGGCGGCCACCAGGTGCTTGGGAGCGTCCTCTCCCAGGATCTCCAAGGCCCGCTCCACCCGCGCACCGGCCGCGACCGCCGCCCGGGCGCTACGTCGCAGGTTCGCGTCATCGAAGTTGGCCAGTCGGTTGGCCGTCGCACGCACCTCGCGACGCATTCGGCGCTCTTCCCAGGCCAGCACGCTCTGATGGGCACCCAACAAGGTCAACAACGCCCCGATGGAGTCACCATCGCGCACCACCACCCGGTCCACTCCGCGCACCTCACGGGCCTTGGCGTGCACCTTGAGCCGGCGCGCCGCCCCCACCAGGGCCAAAGCCGCCTCCGGCCCCGGACAGGTGACCTCCAGTGACATCGACCGCCCTGGTTCGGTCAAGGAACCATGCGCGATGAAAGCGCCACGCCAGGCCGACTCCGAATCACAGGCGCCACCGGCCACCACGTGTCGGGGCAGGCCCCGGACGGGACGACCGTTGTTGTCCACCAGACCGGTCTGGCGGGCCAGGGACTCACCGTCCTTGATCACCCGGACCACGTACCGGTTGCCCTTGCGCAGACCACTCGGAGAGAGTACGACCACCTCGGACTCATGACCGAAGACCTCGGAGATGTCCCTGCGCAGACGGCGCGCGGCGGCACCGGTATCGAGTTCGGCCTCGATCACGATCCGGCCGCCCACCAGGTGCAGACCCCCGGTGAAACGCAAGATGGTGGAGACCTCCGCCTTACGACAGCATGGCTTGAGAATCGCCAGGCGGCTCAACTCATCCTTCACCACGCCGGTCATCGCCATCGTTGGGGTCCTCCTCTTGAGCTGCCGGAAAACCGGTGGCACACGCCCGACACCGGTTCACCGCCCACCCCACCAGGGCGGGCGGCCTACTCGTCGCAGACTACGTGACTGGAGTCTTAAGGCAGACCCCTGCACCGCGTGTTGCCGATCCCTCCACCCTGTTCACAGGCGAGGTGTCAGCCTTCGTCGCGATGTGCGGTCAATTGCGCCCGAAGCCACCGGCGCCTCGCCACCTCAGTCCCCGTACCGGTCCCGCAGGATGTCCTCCAAAGCCGTCACGAGCTTGTCGGTGTCATGCCGAGGGGTACCGTCCCCCCGGCTCAGGTCGGCCAACTCCAACCTGCCACCCAGTTCGTCCACGATCGACATCAGCGGAGCGGGTTCCTCCACCATCGCGACATCGGCCAGCACCACGTCCACCCCCAGCTTGGGGGCGTGCTCGCGCAACACCTCCAAGTAGGTCTCGGGGCGAAAACCGTCGGTCTCCCCTTTCTGCGGCGACAGGTTCAACACCACCAACCGCTTGGCCCGGGTGGTGACCAGGGCATGGGCCAGTTCAGGGACCAACAGGTGCGGCAACACACTGGTGAACCAGGACCCGGGACCGAAGACCACCCAGTCGGCCTCCCGTACCGCCTTGACCGCCTGAGGGCTGGCCGGCGGCCCCTCGGGGACCAAGGAGACCGAACGCACCCGCCCACTGGTGCTGGCGCAGGCCACCTGACCACGCACCGTGGTCAACTCCTCGGGCCGCGCCGGGTCCACCCCGGCCACCTCCGCGGAGATCTCCAATGGCACCGAGGACATCGGCAGGACCCGACCGTGCGCGCCCAAGAGCTGACCGACCCAGTCCAACCCGGCCACCGAGTCGCCCAGCAACTCCCACAACGCCACGATCAACAGGTTGCCGACGGCGTGACCGTGCAGATCACCCTCCGAACGGAACCTGTGCTGGAGCACCTGGGTCCAGGTGTGTCCCCACTCGTCGTCCCCGCACAACGCGGCCAACGCCATCCTCAGGTCCCCGGGCGGCAGCACGCCCAGTTCCTCACGCAGGCGCCCGCTGGATCCGCCGTCGTCGGCCACCGTCACGATCGCGGTGACATCCGTGGTCACCCTGCGCAACGCCGACAACGAGGCGTACAGGCCGTGCCCGCCACCCAACGCGACCACCCGAGGCGGACGCGAGGCGTCGTCCCCGTCCGGCGCGGTGCTCTTCGACATGCCCTCGGCCTGTCCCCTCGTCCCATGGTCCAGTGGACGCTCCGGCCCCACCACCCCGAGGTGGCGTGCGAACGGCCGGGCCACGCCCCAGGCCCGCCGTACTCCGGCTCCCAAGGGCCGAAGACCAACGATGATCGGGCCAATGTAAGGGAAGACGCCATTCTTGGCGATTCGGTCGACCTCCCTCGGGGCGGGACGTCACCGACCCCGATTCACTCCCTGCCCACATCGCGATGGACCACGTGCACGTCCACGCCCTGCTCACCCAAACGTTCGGCGAACTGCTCGGCCATGGCCACACTACGATGTTTGCCACCGGTGCATCCCACCGCCAGGGTCATGTAGTGCTTGCCCTCACGCTGGTAACCGGCGATGGTCAGCTTCAACACCTCCAGGTAGGCCTCCAACATCTCCTTGGCGCCGTCCTGGGAAAGCACGTAGTCGCTCACCGCCTCGTCCCTGCCGTTCATCGGCCTGAGTTCGGGGACCCAGTGCGGGTTGGGCAGGAAACGACAGTCCAAGACCAGGTCGGCGTCGACCGGAAGCCCGTGCTTGAACCCGAAGGAGACCACGTTGGCGCGCGTACGCGCCTCGTCACTTTGCCCGAAGAACCCGATCACGCGCGCCTTGAGCTGGTGCACGTTGAGCTGGGAGGTATCGATGACCAGGTCGGCCTCGCCCCGAATCGCGCGCAGTGTCTCACGCTCCCGGTCGATACCGTCGGTGACTCGCCCGTCCCCCTGGAGCGGGTGGGGACGCCGCACCCCCTCGAAGCGGCGGACCAGCGCCTCGTCGGAGGCCTCCAGGTACAGCACACGCGCGGTCATGTCACGCTTGCGCAACTCCTCCACCGTGGACAACAGATTCTCGGTGAAGGCCAGCGAACGCACGTCCACCACCACCGCCACCCGCGGGACCGCACCGTGGGTGCGACCCGCCAACTCGATCATCGTCGGCAGCAACCCCGGCGGCAGGTTGTCCACCACGAACCAGTCCAGGTCCTCAAGGGCCCTGGCCGCCGTACTGCGGCCCGCGCCGGACATCCCGGTCACGATGACCACCTCGGGTGGCAACTCCCCACCCAGTTCTATCGTCATCCGTCATTCCCCCGTCCATGCTCTGCCTTGGTCACCCCTGCGTCCTTCTCATCCCGCCCGGCGGGGTCACCGGACAGGTGGGCGTGCACGGCCTCGGCCAGCTTGGGACCGATTCCGGGCACGGCGGCGATATCCTCGGCGCTCGCCGAAGCCAGTCTTTTCACCGAACCGAACTCCTTGATGAGCGCGGTGCGTCGGGCCGGCCCCAGCCCCGGAAGCTCGTCCAGGCTGCTGCCGGTGAGCGCCTTGGCGCGCTGTTGCCGGTGGTAGCGGATGGCGAAGCGGTGCGCCTCATCACGCACCCGTTGAAGCAGGTAGAGTCCCTCACCGTTACGAGGAAGGATCACGGGGTCCTCGTCGTCGGGCAACCACACCTCCTCCAACCGCTTGGCCAATCCGCACACGGCCACGTCCTCGATACCCAACTCGTCCAGGGCCCGCCGGGCCGCCCGCGCCTGAGGCCGGGCTCCGTCCACCACTACCAGGTTGGGCGGGTAGGCGAACTTGCCGGGAGCCGGCTCGCCCTCCTGAACACCCTCCTGGCCTCCGTGGTCACCGGTCTTACCCATGCGGGCCAACTCCCCGGAACGGGAACTCTCCTCCAGGTACCGGCGGAAGCGCCTCTTGACCACCTCGTACATGGCGGCCACATCGTGTTGTTCGGCCCCGCCCACGCCACTGCCACGGACCGAGAAGCGCCGGTACTCGGACTTGCGGGCCAGACCGTCCTCGAACACCACCATGGAGGCGACCACGTGTTCGCCTTGGAGGTTGGAGACGTCGAAACACTCGATGCGCAGTGGCGCTTCGGGCAACTCCAGGGCCTCTTGGACCTCGTTGAGGGCACGCGAGCGGGTGCTCAGGTCACCGGACCGATGGGTCTTGTGCCGGGCCAGCGCCTCACGGGCGTTCTTGTCCACCGTCTCCAACAGGGACTTCTTGTCCCCCCGCCGAGGCACCCGAAGGTCCACCGCCGAGCCCCGATGTTCGGCCAACCAGCCGGCCACCGCCTCACGGTCGGTGGGCTCGTGGGAGACCAGGACCTCCCGTGGCACGGAGGTGCCGGTGCCCTGGCTCTCCTCCTCCCCGCCCAGACCGCCGTAGATCTGGCGCAGGAAGGTCCGCATGAGCTCACCGGAGTCGGCGTCGGTGACCCGATCGACCACGTAACCGCGCTGACCACGGACGCGACCACCGCGCACGTGGAAGATCTGCACCGCGGCCTCCAGTGGATCCTCGGCCATGGCGATGACATCGCAGTCGGTGGAGTCGGGCAGGACCACGGCCTGCTTCTCCAATGCGGCTCGTAGGGCCTCGATGTCGTCACGGATCCGCGCGGCCCGTTCGTACTCCTGTTCCTTGGCCGCATCCATCATCTGTGTCTGGAGTTCGCGCAGGAACCGGCCGGTGTCACCGGCCAAGAAGGAACAGAAGTCCTCCACCAGGTCCCGATGCCCTTGTGGCGTGGCCTTGCCCACGCAGGGGGCCACGCACTTGCCGATGTAGCCGAGCAGGCAGGGCCGCCCACTGTTGCGTGCGCCCCGAAAGACCCCGGCCGAACAGGTCCGCACCGGAAAGACCCGCAACAGCAGGTCGACGGTCTCGCGAATGGCCCAGGCGTGCGAGTAGGGCCCGAAGTAGCGCACACCCTTGCGTTTGGCCCCGCGCATCACCTGCACTCGGGGGAACTCCTCGTTGAGGGTCACCGCCAGGTAGGGGTAGCTCTTGTCATCGCGGTACTTGACGTTGAAACGCGGGTTGTACTGCTTGATCCACGAGTACTCCAACTGGAGCGCCTCGACCTCGGTACCGACGATCGTCCAGTCCACGTCGGCTGCGGTGGAGACCATCTGTTGGGTCCGCGGATGCAGGCCGGCGAAGTCACGGAAGTAGGAGGACAGCCGTGCCCGCAGGTTCTTGGCCTTGCCCACGTAGATGATCTGACCGGCACCGTCCCGGAAGCGGTAGACACCCGGGTCGGTGGGAATCGATCCGGGCGCCGGTCGCAAGTGAGGAGTCGCAGCCATGCCCCCATTCTGGTGGGTCCCGGGGACACACGGCCACCCGCACGAGACACACCCTTGGGTGGAGCCGATCACTTCACAAGGATCATTCAAGCAAACGTCACGATTGGGTATCCCCATGTTCTAGGTTGGGCAGGTAACTCACAAGTTTCCGACATGAACGACAAGGGGGCTCCACGCCGTGACCATTGCGCACTGGATCGCGATCGGCATCGCCGTCACGGTCTCCATGACCCTGGTCTTCGTGGTGCACTGGCTGCTCAACAACAAGCTGGGCAAGATCTGGCCGCTGGCGCGCTACGTCGTCTCGCGCTCGGCCGTGACCGCCTACACCGCGGCCGCCGTCGTCGGCGCCAACCTGGCCCTGCCCAGCGTGGGGGACGTGGGCTGGAGCACGTACCAGACCATCCAGCACGCGATGCAGATCCTGATGATCGCGACGCTGACCGCCCTGGGCATGAGCCTGGCCTACGCGGCCACCGACATGATCCTGCAACGCCTGTCCGTCAACAGCGGCGACGCCGACCGCCGCGCCCGCCGGTTGCAGACCCAGGTCCGTCTCCTGCGCCGTGTCATCACCTCCATCATCGTGATCTTGGCGATCGCCGCCATCCTCTTCACCTTCGACGCCGTGCGCGCACTGGGCGCCGGACTCCTGGCCTCCGCGGGCATCATCGGTATCGTCGCCGGTGTGGCCGCCCAGTCGACCCTGGGCAACCTGTTCGCCGGACTCCAGCTGGCCTTCAGTGACGCCCTGCGGATCGGCGACGTGGTGGTGGTCGAGGGCGAGTGGGGCCGGGTCGAGGAACTGAGTCTGGTCAACGTCACCATCAAGATCTGGGACGAACGTCGTCTGGTGGTCCCGGTCGCCAACTTCACCACGACCAGCTTCGAGAACTGGACCAAGCAGGGCACCAACATCACCGCCAAGGTGGAGTTCCCCTTGGACTGGGAGGTGCCCGTCGCCGAACTCCGCGAGGAGGCCGGCAAGCTGGTCACCGCGAGCAAGCACTGGGACGGCCGCAGCTGGTCCTGCCAGGTCGTGAACATCAGCGAGACCGGTGAGATCGTGGTGCGCGTGGTCGCCACCGCCGCCGACACCGGTGACCAGTGGAACATCGCCTGCGAGATCCGCGAACACCTGGTCACCTGGCTGGCCACCCACTACCCGCAGTCGCTGCCGCGCAAGCGCACCGAGTTCATCTCCGGCGGCGAGGAGGAATCCGCCTACGCCGCCCGGTTCCCCGCCTCCGCCTTCCGCCGTGCCACGGTCACCTCCGGAGTCGTACACGATGGCAACGGCACCCGTTCCGACGACGAGGACTGAGAGCCTTCCCCACACGCCGCGAAGCTCCCTGCGATCCAGGACCGCAGGGAGCTTCGTCGTCGTATTCGCCCCCAGGGGCCCAGGCCTCAGTCGAGGATGATGTCGGTGCCGTCGATCGTGACGGTGAACGGCTCCAGCGGCTCCTTGGCCGGTCCGGACAACGGCTCACCCGAAACGACATCGAACTCACTGCCATGGCACAGGCAGCGGATCACCTCGTCCTCCACCTCCTGAACCGTGCACCCCCCGTGGGTGCAGGCGGCGCTGAAGGCCTTGTACCGGCCCTTCTCGGGCTGGGTGACCACCAGCTTGCTGTGGCTGAAGACCGCGCCACCCCCCTCGGGGACCTCATCGGTCTGACCGATCACCCGACCACGACGCACCTCCTGCGGGTTCGGAGGCTCCCCACAGGCGCTCACGGCGGTGACGGCCACCGTCGCTCCCGCCGTTCCGAGCAGGCCTCGCCTGCTCACCCCGCACCCGCATGTCCTCTTTCCGGCCACGACCGAACGCTCCTCACCTGCGTCTGTACGTCCACTACGAACTGTAGTAGCCCAGGTGGTGTGCCCTGGACCGCCCCCTTGGACATGCCCTCTAGAGCATCTTGGCCAGGAACCGCCCGGTGTAGGACTCGGCGACGGCGGCGACCTCCTCCGGGGTGCCCTGAGCCACCACCATCCCGCCACCGGAGCCGCCCTCGGGTCCCATGTCGATGACGTGGTCGGCGGTCTTGATCACGTCCAGGTTGTGCTCGATGACGATCACGGTGTTGCCGCTCTGGGCCAACCGATCGAGCACCCCCAACAGCTTGCGGATGTCCTCGAAGTGCAGACCGGTGGTGGGCTCGTCCAACACGTACACGGTCTTGCCGGTGGAACGACGCTGTAGCTCGGCGGCCAACTTGACCCGCTGGGCCTCCCCACCCGAGAGCGTGGTGGCCGGCTGGCCCAGCCGCACGTACCCCAACCCGACGTCGACCAGGGTCTGTAGGTGACGACGGATCGCGTTGACCGGCTCGAAGAACTCCAAGGCCTCGGAGATCGGCATCTCCAGCACCTCGGAGATGTTCTTGCCCTTGTACTTGACCTGGAGGGTCTCCCGGTTGTACCGGGCACCGTGGCAGACCTCGCAGGGCACGTACACGTCCGGCAGGAACTGCATCTCGATCTTGAGTGTGCCGTCACCGGAACAGGCCTCACAACGGCCGCCCTTGACGTTGAAGGAGAAGCGACCCGGCTGGTAGCCGCGCGTCTTGGCGTCGGTGGTCTGCGCGAACAACTTGCGCACGTGGTCGAACACCCCGGAATAGGTGGCCGGATTGGAACGCGGGGTGCGCCCGATCGGGCTCTGGTCGACGTGCACCACCTTGTCGACCTTGCCCATGCCATTGACCCGCAGGTGGCGCCCGGGAACGTTACGGGCCCCGTTGAGCTCTTTGGCCAAAGCCTTGTAGAGGATCTCGTTGACCAGGGTGGACTTGCCCGAACCGGACACTCCGGTGACCGCGGTGAACACGCCCAGGGGGAAGGTCACGTCGATACCGTCGAGGTTGTTCTCACGGGCACCCCGCACCACCAACTCGTGCCCCTTGGTGAGGGGACGGCGCGCGGCCGGCAACTCGATGACGCGCCGCCCGGACAGGTAGTCACCGGTGAGCGAGTCGGTGGCGGTCAACAACTCATCGACGATGCCCGAGACCACGACGTGACCACCGTGCTCACCGGCCCCCGGGCCGATGTCCACGATCCAGTCGGCGGCACGGATGGTGTCCTCGTCGTGTTCGACGACGATGAGGGTGTTGCCGATGTCACGCAGCCTCTGGAGGGTCTCCAACAGGCGGGCGTTGTCGCGCTGGTGCAGGCCGATGGACGGTTCGTCCAGCACGTACAGCACCCCCACCAGACCGGAGCCGATCTGGGTGGCCAACCGGATGCGCTGGGCCTCGCCTCCCGAGAGCGAACCCGAGGAGCGGGCCAGGCTGAGGTAGTCCAGCCCCACGTCCAGCAGGAAGCCCAACCGAGCGTTGATCTCCTTGAGGACCTGGGCGGCGATGACCATGTCCCGGTCGGAGAGTTCGAGACCGGCCAGGAAGGCGGCGCTCTCGCTGAGCGACATCGACGCGACCTCGGCGATGGACTTGCCACCCACCGTCACCGCGAGCACCACCGGCTTGAGCCGGGTGCCCTCACAGGTAGGGCAGGGCACGGTGCGCATGTAGCCTTCGAGGCGCTCACGGGTGTGGTCGCTCTCCACCTCCGAGTGGCGGCGCCGAACCCAGGGCACCACGCCCTCGAAGTCGGTGTAGTAGGAGCGGGTACGTCCGTACCGGTTGCGGTAGCTGACGTGGACCTGGGTGTCGTGGCCCTCCAGGATGGCCTTGCGGGCCTGCCTGGACAGCCGCTCCCACGGGGTGTCCAGATCGAAGCCGATCGCCTCGCCCAGGGCCTTGAGGATGCGTTCCCAGAACCCACCGTTGTGTCCACCGGACCAGGGGGCGATGGCCCCCTCCGCCAGGGTCTTCTCCGGGTCGGGCACCAAAAGGTCGGGGTCGACCTCCATCCGGGTCCCCAGGCCCGAACAGTCGGCGCAGGCGCCGTAGGGGGCGTTGAAGGAGAAGGAGCGCGGCTCCAACTGTTCGAAGGACAGGTCGTCGTAGGGGCAGTACAGGTGCTCGGAGAAGACCTTCTCACGCTCGGGGTCGTCGGAGTCCAGGTCGACGAAGTCCAGCACGATGGTGCCGCCGGCCAACTTCAGGGCCGTCTCGACCGAGTCGGTGAGTCGACCGAGTGAGGCGGGCTTGACGCTGAGCCGGTCCACCACCACGGCGATGTCGTGCTTGTCGTAGCGGCCGAGCTTGGGCGCCTCGTCCAGACGCACCGCCCGACCATCGACCACGGCGCGGGTGTAGCCCTTGGACTGCAGGTCCTTGAAGAGTTCGACGTACTCGCCCTTGCGACCACGCACGAGGGGGGCCAGCACCTGGAAGCGGGTGCCCTCGGTCATCTCCATGACCCGGTCCACGATCTGTTGAGGGCTCTGCCGGGCGATCTCCCGGTGGCACTCGGGACAGTGCGGCACCCCCACCCGGGCCCAGAGCAGCCGTAGGTAGTCGTAGACCTCGGTGATGGTGCCGACCGTGGATCGCGGGTTGCGGCTGGTGGACTTCTGATCGATGGAGACCGCGGGGGAAAGACCCTCGATGAAGTCGACGTCGGGCTTGTCCATCTGACCGAGGAACTGGCGCGCGTACGCCGAGAGGGACTCGACGTAGCGGCGTTGGCCCTCGGCGAAGATCGTGTCGAAGGCCAGGGAGGACTTGCCCGAACCGGACAGACCCGTGAACACGATCATGGAATCGCGGGGCAGGTCCACGGAGACGTCCTTGAGGTTGTGCTCCCGTGCTCCACGGACCACCAGTTGTTCGACCATCGAGTGAGACATCCTTCGGCTGTGACGCACGGGATGCGGGCCACGTGACGTGACGTCGTCGACCCGTGTGCGGCTTCGCGGTATGGCGGTCGCAGACCCGTTCGGGCCGCCGCGGCCTCGTGCTGCGGGCCGCTTCAGGGGGCGTGGGAAGGGGACTCGCCTTCCCCGTCCGACAAGACTAACGATCGCCTGGGACGGTTTCTTCCACCACGCGAAAGTGGTGGTGCCCACGACGCTCCGGCGCCAGGACACCACCACTATAGACGAACAGGCGTTCGAACAACGGGGTTTTTCGCGACTTCTCGGCCCGGTGCGCGAGCCCACGCACCGATGGGTGGTCAGGAGCCGTCGAGCCGGGCCCCCGGGCCGGCCTTCTCCTTGTTCCGATCGGCGCGGGACTTCAGGAGACTGCCGACGATCGTGATGGTCATGATGCCCAAGATGACGGTCAGCGAGGTACCGATACCCACCTCGATGACGTGCACGCCGTTCTCGTGCAGCGCGTGCAGGATCATCTTCACGCCGATGAACACCATGATGGCCGAAAGACCCCAGCTGATGTAGGCCAAACGGTCCATCAACCCGGCCAACAGGAAGTACAGCTGACGCAGACCCATCAAGGCGAAGGCGTTGGCGGTGAAGACGATGTAGGCGTCCTGGGTCAGGCCGAAGATCGCCGGGATGGAGTCGACCGCGAAGACCAGGTCGATGACACCGATGGCGACGATCACCAGCAGCATCGGGGTCACGTGGCGACGCCCGTCCAACTTCGTGGTCAGCTTGGCGCCGTGGTAGTCGTTCGTGACCGGCCAGAAACGCTTGACCAAGCGGACCACCGGAGTCTGCGTGAAGTCCTTCTCCTCCTCGTCACCCTTGAGGTGGTCCCGGATGATCTTGTACCCGGTGTAGATGAGGAAGGCGCCGAAGAGATAGAAGACCTCACTCCAGGCGTTGATGACCTGGGCGCCCAGGACGATGAAGACACCGCGCATGACGATGGCGATGACGATGCCGACCAACAACACCTCGTGCTGGTACTTCTTGGGCACCGCGAACCCCGTCATCAACAGGTAGAAGACGAACAGGTTGTCGATGCTCAGGCTCTTCTCGGTGACGAACCCGGCGAAGTACTCGGCCCCTGGGACCCCCCCACCGAAGTACATGACACCGAAACCGAAGAGCACCGCGATACCGATGTAGAACACCGCCCACCAGGCGGCCTGCTTGATCCCGAACTCCATGGGGCCCTTGGTCTTGCTCCACGGACGGTCGACGATGAGCAGATCCAGCGTCAGGATCAAGATCATGGCCACGATCGTGGCGGCCCACACCCACAGGGGAACGTTCACGGACGGATTCTCCTCCGGTCGGTGCGCGCGAGCGTTGTGCGCGCACGGTAAACAACCGGAGGTCTCTCCCGCCCACACCCGAGCGGCGTGGACCGGCGGAACCGGGAGCACGTCCTTGTACTCCGTGATGACGGCGCCGCCGCGACAGGGATACTCCCCTCACGTGATGGAGCAGGCGCGAAAAGCGCACCGGCACAGGATACGCGATTCGGACCGGCACCCAGCATGCCATCAACCCTCACCCCAGGGAAACCACCCGAGCGGTGGTATCGCGCCGGCCCCGTGGACACCTCCCCCGCGCCCTTCCGCCACCCGAGGAAAGCCCCGCTCGCCCACGACGCTCCACCAGGGCCACCCCGCCCGCGCTCCGTCACCACCGCGCCACCGCCTTGTAGACCGAGCACGCGGCCTCCACCGCGTCCTGCTCATCGGGCAGGGTCCGAGCCGCCTCACGCGAACGCGCCCGCATGTCCTCGGCGAGTCCCGGATCATCGAGCACCTTCCCCACCGCCGCAGCGAAGGCCCCAGGGTCCCCCGGAGGCACCATCATCACCGTGCCCGCGTACAGGTCCGGGATACCGCCGACCCGTGTGGCCACCACCGGCAGCCCGGCTCGCAACGCCTCCATGATCACCAGGGAGGGCCCTTCCCACCGGCTCGTGAGGCAGAACACGTCGGCCGCGGCCAACAAATCCGCCACGTCACGTCGTCGCCCCAACATGCGCACGTCCTCCTCCATCTCAGCGGCGACATCGTGCAACTCGCCCCACAGCGGCCCGTCCCCGGCGATGGCCACCACCGGTTCGGGCGCACGGTCGGCGATCGTCGGCACCGCTTCCAGGAGCACGTCGAGCCCTTTGTGCTCGGCCAACCGCGCCACCGTCAACAACAACGGCCGCTCCGGCGAGACCGCCAGGTCCCGCCTGGTCTCCGCCCGTCCCTTGAGCACACGTCCCATCTCCGGCGCGGCCACCACCGCCATGCGCGCGTCCCTGGCCCCCGCCTCGCGCAATCGGCGCACCAGGGCACCGGATACCCCCAGCACCACCTCGGCCCGCGCCACCACGATCCGTTCCAGGATCGGATAGACCGCGGCCAGCGGCCCCCGCGACGAGGGTGGAGCGTTGTACGCGGTCACCACCAACGGGCCCACGCCGGCCAACGCGCACAGGGCACCGGCACGCAATCCGTGAGCGTGGACCACGTCCGCCCCTCCCAGCACTGTTCGCAACCGCACCACCACCGCCGGATCGCTCCACGAGGGAGCCGAACCGACCCGTACCGGAGAAAAGCGCATCCCCCTCTCGGTGAAGGCGAACTCCCGTTCCGCCTCGGGCGGCCCCAACACCACCACCCGGTACCCCCGCCGAAGCAACCCCAGCCCCAGCGAACGCACATGAGGTCCCACACCACCGCTGCCATTGCCGAGCACCAGCGCGATCCTGCCGCTCACTGTGTCCCCCTCCCGCATCCGAGTACCCTCCGAGTCCGCCCCGCCACCACACGCACCGACGAGCGGCCCACCAGCGAAGCGACCACGCCGAACACCATCGCTGCCCCGCACCGGACAGCAGCGCGGACACCACCGCCGGTCCGCCCCCACTGCTCCGGCGTCCGCGCCACCACGTCCCCGGCGACCACACCGGCCATCCCACCCACCGACCGTGATCCGAGACGTACGACACCCCACTGAGCAGAGCCACCCCCACACCCGGCGCGTAGGTCGACAGGGCCCACCCCAACGGGGCCGGTGGGCGAAGACCGACGCCGACGACGCGGACGCGCCGACCAAGGCCGTACCCACCCCGGCGGTGATCGGCACCACGGTCTTGGCCGCGACCACCTTCGACCGGGCGAAACCGACCCGGTCACGTTCGGTGTACGCCACGACCCCCCACCCGACATCAGCGCCATCGCCGGGTCGTGGTCGTTCGGTCGGGTTCTTGGTACGCCGACCCGAACGGACCGCAAGCAGGGGCCCGGTGGAAACTTCCGCTCGCGTGCGACGAAATCACGGGATGCCCCTGAACGCGCCCGCTACCTTCCTCGACGCCGACCCGTCAAGGATCGATCGCAAAGAGTCACGACGGTCGACCGATCGGTGTTTTCACCGAAAACGCCGCCGGTGCGCGTTCGCACCGGCGGCGGAGGTCGGGTCCCGGCTCAGTGGGTCGGATAGGCCCGCTCGGGATCGGCGTTGGTCAACAACTCCTCGGCGTGGGCCCGACCCAGCTCGGAGTCCTCCAGACCGGCGAGCATCCGAGAGAGCTCCCGCACCCGTCCGTCCCGATCCAACCGGACCACACCGCTCTCGATGACCAACCCGTCGGTGGACTTCTCCACCACCAGATGGGCATCGGCGAAGGCCGCCACCTGCGGCAGATGCGTGACCACGATGACCTGGGCACGTTGGGCCAGACGGGCCAGACGCCGCCCGATCTCCACCGCGGCCTTACCACCCACACCCGCGTCCACCTCGTCGAACACGAAGGTGGGTACCGGATCGGCCCCCGCGAACACCACCTCGATCGCCAACATCACCCGGGACAGCTCACCACCGGAAGCGCCTTTGTGCAGCGGCAGCGGCGGCGAACTCGGATGCGGCGCCAAGAGCAGCTCCACCTCGTCACGTCCGTGCGGCCCGAACTCCTCACCCGTGGTGATGCGCACACCCACCCGCGCGTGCGGCATCGCCAACGCGGTCAGTTCCTCGGTGACCGCCGAACCGAACCGTTCGGCCGCCGCCGCACGGATCTCGGTGAGCTCGGTGGCGGCCTCGTCCATGCGCGCCGCCAACTCCTCGGCCTCAGTACGCAAGAGGTCGATGCGTTCGTCATCGCCGTCCAGGTCGGCCAGACGCTTGGCCGCGTTCTCCGCCCAGGCCAACACCTCGTCAGTGGTCTCCCCGTACTTGCGGGACAGCTGGGTGAGCAGCGCACGCCGCTCCTGCACCACCGCCAACCTGGCCGGGTCGGCGTCCACCGACTCCGCGTAGGAGGCGAGCTCGGTGGCGGCGTCGGTGATGATGTAGGACGCCTCGTCCAGTCGAGAACCGATCCCGGCCAAGGCGGGATCGTGTTCGCTCACCGAGGCCACCGCCTGGCGCGCCGCCGACAACAACCCCACCACGTCGGCCTGAACCTCCGCGGCGGCCGGGTCGCCGGTGAGCGCCTCGTGCGCGGTGGTGGAGGCCACCCGCAGCCCGTCGGCGTGCGCCAGACGAGTCTCCTCCGCCAACAGTTCGGCGTCCTCCCCGGGTCGCGGTTCGGCCGCCGCGATCTCCTCCACCCCGAACCGGAGCAGGTCGGCCTCCTGGGCACGCTCACGCGCCCGTTCCACCAACTCCTCCAGCTCCGCCGAAACCTCCCGGTGGCGCCGGTAGGCGGCCGTGTACCGCTTCAACACCCTGGACAGGTCCTCACCGGCGAACCGGTCCAACGAGGAACGCTGCCGGTCCGAGCGCAGCAATCGCTGCTGGTCGGACTGTCCGTGCACCGCCACCAGGTCGTCGGCCAGGTACGCCAACAGGCTCACCGGAGCCGAACGCCCGCCCAACGTGGCGCGCGAACGCCCCTCGGCCGAGACCGTGCGGTTGAGGATGAGAACCCCGTCATCGACCTCTCCCCCGGCGTCGAAGACCCGAGTGGCCACCCGACCCTCCTCGGGCACGGTCAACCGACCCTCCACCACCGCCCGATCGGCTCCCGGACGAACCCGCTGAGGGTCGGCGCGCCCGCCGAAGAGCAACCCCAGCCCGGTCACGACCATGGTCTTACCCGCGCCGGTCTCACCGGTGACCACGGTCAGACCCGGTGACAGTTCCAACACGGCATCGTCGATGACACCGAGCCCTTGGATGCGGACTTCTTCGAGCACCGATCCCTCTCCTGCGATAGTTGACGCCCTGTGCGTGTGCCGATGCCGAACACTCAACGTTCGTGTGCGCCCCGCCCCCGCCAACCGGCGACCGGAAGACCGAACTTGGCCACCAACCGATCGGTGAACGGCGCACGGTGTAGCCGGGCCAGACGAACCGGCGTATCGGCACGGGTGATCTCGATTCGTGCCCCCGCGGGCAATTCGACCATACGCCGTCCGTCGCACCAGAGCACGCCCGGCGTGGTGTCGGGCAGCACCTCCAACGCCACCGTCGCCTGAGGGCCCACCACCAACGGCCGCGCGAACAGGGCGTGCGCGCTGACCGGCACGACCAACAACGCCTCCACGTCCGGCCACACCACCGGCCCACCCGCGGAGAAGGCGTGGGCGGTGGACCCGGTCGGGGTCGCGCACACCACACCGTCACAGCCCCAGCTGGACAGCGGGCGCCCGTCCACCTCCAAGACCATCTCCAACATGCGGCGGGCGTCACCCTTTTCCAGGGTGGCCTCGTTGAGCGCCCAGGAACGCACCGGAGGTGTCCCGCCGTCACGACCGTTGTTGAAGACCGCCACGTCCAGGGTCATGCGTTCCTCGACGACGTAGTCACGATCAACGACACTGCGCACCGTGGCACCCAGGTCCTCACGTTCGGCCTCGGCCAGGAACCCCACGTGGCCCAGGTTGACGCCCAGCAACGGCGCACCCGCGGGGCGGGCGATCTCCGCCGCCCGCAGCAGGGTGCCGTCACCGCCCAGGACCATGACCAATTCCACGCCCTCGGCCGCCCGAGGTCCCTCCACCGCCTCCACCGGGGACAATTCACAACCCGCCGAGACCAGCTCGGTGAGCTCGTCCTTGAGCATGCGAACGGTCAGACCGGCCCCACTGAGCCGCTCATGGACCAACTCGGCGCTGCGCACCGCAGCGGATCTGCCGGTGTGGGCCAGCAGGAGAACACTGCGTCCGCTGGTCATCGCCGTCCCCTTACCGTTCACTCCCCACGGGGAGCCTCGTGCCGACCGGGTACCTCGACCGGACCCGGCCGGGTCACGTTACCGAACTCCTAGGACCGGGTGCCAAGCCCCTCAAACGGGGCCCTCCTCGATCGCCCGCTCCAGCCGGGCGGGGTCCAACGGTTCGGCCCCGGCCCGCATCCACAGGAAGTACTCGACATTGCCGGAGGGGCCGGGCAGGGGACTGGCCGTCACATCGACCACCCCCAGACCCAGGCCGAGGGCATGCGCGGCCACGTTCGAGACGGCCTCGGCCCGCAGCGCGGGTTCACGCACCACACCGCCCGCCCCCACTCGCTCCTTGCCGACCTCGAACTGGGGTTTGACCATCATCACGAAGTCCGCGTCGGGCACCACGCACTCACGCAATGGCCCCAGCACCAACGTCAACGAGATGAAGGACAAATCACCCACCACCAGATCGGGACGTGGTTCGTCGATCCGGCCGGGGGTGAGCTCACGGACGTTGACCCGCTCCATCACCTTGACCCGTTCGTTGCTGCGCAACGCCCAGGCCAACTGCCCGTATCCGACGTCGACCGCGGTGACGTGGGCCGCGCCACGACGGAGCAGAACGTCGGTGAACCCTCCAGTGGAGGCACCGGCGTCCAACGCGCGACGTCCCTCCACCGCGAGTTCGAAGGCATCCAAGGCACCGACGAGCTTATGGGCGCCTCGCGAGACGTAGGGCGGCTCCTCGGAGGGGGTTCGCACCACGATGGGCTGATCGGTTCCGACCTGCGTGGCGGCCTTGGAGGCGACCATACCGGCCACCCGGACGAAACCGTTCTCGATGATCTCGGCCGCGTGGCCGCGGGAGCGTGCGTGCCCACGTCGGACCAGTTCCGCGTCGAGCCGACTACGTTTTGCCATGGTCACCTAGGGTACCGGGCGTTATCGGGCGCTCTGCGGCCCCTGGGCGAGGGCGCCCAGGACACCCGACAGCTCCTGTTGGAGGGCGTCGAAGACCATCACGTGCTCGTGGGTGGGCAACGAGTCCAACCCGGACAACCGCTCCCGGGTCGTTTGGCGGGTCTGCTCGGCCAACGCCTCGGCCTGTTCTTCCGCACCCATGGAATCCCCGTCCTGATCGTCCTTGTGTCACCGAACCCGGACTCTACCCATCCGGGGTCACTTCTTGGCGTTCTTGCCCTTGGTCGTGCGCTTGCCGGCGGCTCGCGGCCGGGTGGTCTTGTTCACGGTGCCCTTGGCCGCTCCCGTCCTGCCCTTGGGGCGAGGGCCGTTCGCGTCCTCGGCCTTGGGGCCGGCCTCTTCCGCCGTATCGCCCACGCCCTCCCCGCCCTGGGGATGGCCCTTCCGAGCGGTCTCGGACTCGTCCGCCTTCTGGGTGCCCGCGCCCTCGGCGAGCCCGTCCTCCTCGGCCCGGGTGTGGGCGCCCTCGTCCCGTGGCAGCCGAGTCCCGGGGGCGGCCGGCTCCTCACCCCTCACCTCCACCACGCTCTGGGGCACGGGCAACACCGAGGACGCGCCACCGCGCGGGGTCAACACCCGCTCCACCGCGTGCCGGGCCGCCATCCGACGCTCCAGCTCCGCGATCCGGCGCACCACTCTGTCGTACTCGGCCCGCGGCACCACGTCCATCTGTTCCAAGGCGCGGCCGACCTCGGCGCGCACCAGGTCGGCGATGGCCGCCCGGTTGGCCTGACTGGTCTCGATCAGCTCGCCCGCCAACGCCTGGATGTTCTGCCCCACCCGCGGTGGAGGACCATCCGTATCGCCCGCCGCCGGGACGACCGAACCATCGGCCCGCAGTAGCGACTTGGCGGCGGCGACGGCCTGCTTACGGGAGAGTTCGGTGAGGCCATTGGCGGCATCGAGGTAGGTGCGTACCGCGTCGACGACCATGATGGGGTGCTCCTTGATGGGACCGCGGAAGGAAAGTACGAAAAAGGGCACGGGAGGGGGTCTTGTGCTCCAGGGGATCGACGCCAACGCTACCGGGCCAGGCGCTCCGGTGACACATGAACCACCAGGCTCCTCCCCGAACATCGCCCGTTTTCGGGCATATCCACCCCGGCCGCTGGGAACCCCGTTTCGGTACGCCATCATGAAGCCCATGAGCAGTATCGACGCGTGTCTGAACGGCATCGCCCGGGCGAACGAACGTCTCCTCTCCCAACCCCTGAACAAACGCCGCGAACACATCCGTGAGCGTTCCATCAGCGTGATCGTTCCCGACCTGGACACCACCTTCGACATGCGCCTGACCATCGACGGACTCACCGACGTCACCCCGCGCCCCCTGGGCACCACCGCACCCTCCTCCCAGGTGAAGGTGACCGTCTCCGCCAACGACCTCGTGGCCCTGGCAGAGGACCGCCTGGACCCGGCCAAGGCCCTGTTCAGCCGCCGTCTCAAGGTCGACGCCAGTCTCGGCGACCTCCTACGCCTGCGTCGCCTGCTCTGATACGGACCGGATGCACCAACGGCCCCACCGGGGGCGGTACCTTGCTGGGATGCCACGCCGACCTCTAGACCTGGCCCCCTTCCACGGACTGCGCTACGCCGCCCCCGACGTCGACCGCTTCATCGACCGCGGTTTCGACGTCGCCAGGCTCCTGGCCCCGCCCTATGACATTCCCGACGTGGCACAGGCCCGAGAACTCCAGCGCTCCGACCCGCACAACGCGGCGAGAGTCACACTGCCCTTCGAACTGTCCCGCCAGGAAGCGACCGACAACCGCTACAGCGGCGCCGCCGAACTCCTACGCGACTGGATCACCGACGGCTACCTCGCCCTGGACCCCGAACCCGCCCTGTACGTGTACGAACAACTCACCCCGGACGGTCGGCTCCAACGCGGCCTCATCGGTGCTCTGGCCCTACCGGAGGAGGAAACCGGCACCTCGGCCGTGCGCCCCCACGAGGACGTGGCCGAACCCCCGGTCCTGGATCGTTTCCTCCTGATGGGGGCGGCCCGCGCCAACCTCGAACCCATCTTCCTGGTCTACCGGGGCGCCGGTGGCGCCGCCTCCGAGGCGACCGAGACCGCACCCACCCAGAGCACACCGTTGATCTCCGCTCGCACCGGCGACGGCTCCGAACACCGCCTGTGGGCGATCACGGACCCCACCATCCACCGCGAAGTCTCCGCGGACCTGGCCACACGCTCCGCCCTGATCGCCGACGGCCACCACCGTTACGCCGCCTACCAACGCCTACGCACCCAGCATCCCGACCCCGGTTGGAGCCACGGTCTGGCCCTGCTCGTGGACAGCGACACCCACCCACCCCGACTCGGCGCCATCCACCGGGTCCTGCCCGGGCTGGACACCACCGAAGCCCTGGCCGCGGCCCGCCGGGTCGCCGAGGTGGAAACGGTCCCCAGGATCGACACCACCGCCCTGGCCCGGACGAACTCCCCCGCCCTGCTGCTGGCGTCCACCGATGGCACCACCCACCTCGTGCACGATTTCGACCAACAGGCCCTGGCCCAGGCCATGCCCGACCACTCCCCCGACTGGCGTCACCTGGCCACCGCCGCCCTGCACGAGGTACTCATGCCGCTGTGGGACTACCCCGAAGAACAGGTGCGCATGGTGCACGACGACCCGACCGAAGCCGTGACCGCCGCCCACGCCGCCCGAGGCACCGCCGTCATCGTGCCGCCGATGCGAGTGGAACAGGTCTACGCCATCGCCGACCGCGGCGAACTCACCCCGCGCAAGTCCACCTCCTTCGGCCCCAAACCACGTACCGGCCTGGTCATGCGGGTCCTGGACCGACGATGAGGACGCGCCGTGGCCCCTCCGGCGGGCCGTCCTCGACGGAAGGGCCTCGGCCCGCTCGAAGAAACCGGCCCCCGTGACCGGACGGGCACTGGTGACCTCGTGGCGACTCGACCGACGAGTCCTGCCGTCGTCGTCCGCGCCCACACCCCGTACGCTGTCCGCCCCACCCCAGGTCGAGGAGCTCCGTCATGCCCACCGACACACCACGCACCCGGGACTCCCTGAGCCGGGACCTGATCCGCCTCGGCGTCCGCCCTGGCGACACCCTGCTGGTGCACGCCTCCCTCAGCGCCCTGGGCTGGGTGTGCGGCGCCGAACAAGCCGTGGTCCAGGCACTGTCGGACGCGGTCGGTCCCCAAGGCACCCTGGTCGTGCCCACCCAGACCTCGGACAACACGGACCCTTCCGGCTGGGGCGCCCCACCGGTGCCCGAGAGCTGGTGGCAGACCATCCGCGAACACACCCCCGCCTTCGACCCGCGCCTGACCCCGGGCGCCCACATGGGGCGCGTTTCGGAAATGGTGCGCACCTGGCCCGGTGCCGTACGCAGTCCACACCCACAGACGTCCTTCGCCGCCCTGGGTCCGCGTGCCCGCGACCTCATGCATCCGCACCCGCCGGGTTCGGCCCTGGGCGAGGACTCACCCCTGGCCCGTTTGGAACAGGAGCAGGCCAAAGTCCTGCTCCTGGGCACCGGCTACGACTCCTGTACCACCTTCCACCTGGCCGAATACCGTCTCCCACGCCCCAAGCGCACCACTACCTCCTGCGCCATCCAGAACCCGGACGGCTCCCGCGCCTGGGTGAGCATCGACGACATCGACTTCCACTCCGAAGACTTCACCACTCTGGGCGAGGCCTTCGAAAACACCGCAGCGGTGACCGTGGACCACGTGGGCGCGGCGACCACCCGCCTGTTCTCCCTCCCCGCCGCCGTCGCCTTCGCCACCACCTGGCTCACCGAACACCGTCCCTGACCACCCGGTGTCGGCTCCGCGACCAAACACACATCCGGCCACGGGGAGCCGGCGGTGCTCTTTCCGAGCGGCGCCCATAGCCTGGACGAGACACCATCACCGCACGGAAAGACGGACCCATCTCCATGTCCCTCCAGGCAGCCGACCGTCCACTCACCGAACTCCACGACGCGATGCTCCTGGACCTGGACGGTGTGGTCTACATCGGCGCCGAAGCCGTGCCCGCCGCACCCGAGGCCATCGGCAAGGCCCGCGCGGCGGGGGCACGGGTGGCCTTCGTGACCAACAACGCCGGACGCACCCCCGCACGGATCGCCGAACACCTCACCCACCTGGGTGTACCCGCCGTCCCCCAGGACGTCGTCACCTCAGCCGAGGCCGCGGCCCGGCTGATCGCCGATCGTTTCCCCCAGGGTTCGGACGTGCTGGTGGTCGGAGACATCGGTCTGCGCCAGGCGGTACGGCGGATGGGGCTGCGGCCCGTCACCATCGCCGACGAGTCGACGGTGGCCGTGGTGCAGGGCTACTCGCGCTCCATCAACCGCGACCTGCTCGACCAAGGCGCCTTGGCGGTCGCGCGCGGCGCCTTCTACGTGGCCAGCAACGCAGACTCCACCGCCCCCAGTGAGTGGGGCAACACCCCCGCCAATGGCGCCTTCGTACGGGTCATCGCGCACGCCGGCGGGGTGGAACCGGTGATCGCCGGCAAACCCATGGGCCCCCTGCACCAGGAGGGCATCCTGCGCACCGGAGCCACCGACCCCTTGATCGTCGGAGACCGATTGGACACCGACATCGAGGGCGCGACCACCCATGGCGCGGCCGGGCTGTTGGTCCTGTCGGGTGTGGCCACCCCCCGAGACCTGGTGGCCGCCCCACCGCACCAGCGCCCCCGCTACCTGGCCTGGGACCTGTCGGGGATGAACGAACCCCACCCGGGACCCGAGCGGCGAGGGGAACGGACCGTGTGCGGTGGATGGACCGTCACCACCGGCGCCGGTGCGGTGGAACTGGCCGGCACCGGCGACCGGTTGGATGGTCTGCGCGCCCTGTGCAACGCGCTCTGGGCCGACCCGAGCATCGACCCCACCTCGGCCCCGGTGCTCTGCGCCCTGCGAACCCTGGGTTGGTAGAAGCGGTTCGTCCCACGCGTGCCCGGCTCGATCCACGCCAGGTCCGGCGGTGCGGTGATCCCCCTCCCCCGGATGAGCACGAGGAACTTTCCAAGGCCGAGAGTCATCGGGCACGCGCGCCGATCTCGGATTCCCCGCAGTCAGGACCCCGAAGAATCCGTGGATGACCGGGTGACCCCACCACCCACCCACATGACACCCTTGTTCTAGAGTCGGGTTCGGTCTGGAAGTGGGCCACACGATGTTCACAGGAAAGGGGTGCTCGATCGTGCACAAGGACGTGGACGTCAGCGAACTACCCGAGGGAATCACCCCACTGGGCGACGAGATCTACGCCATCGACACGATGCTGGCCGGCTACCCGGGTGTGGTGTCCGCCTACCTCATCCGTACCGCACGACCCTGCATCGTCGAGGTCGGAACCGCCGGATCCGCGCCGGTACTGCGGGACGCCGTCATCCGGCTCGGCCTGGCCCCCGAGGACCTGGCCACCATCGTGGTCACCCACATCCACCTGGACCACGCCGGCGGCACCGGTGACATGGCCGCGCTCTTCCCCAACGCCGAGATCGTGGTGCACGAACGCGGCGCCCGACACCTGGCCGACCCGAGCCGCCTGATGGCCAGCGCCAAGATGGTCTGGGGCGACCGGTTGGAGAGCCTGTTCGGATACATGCACCCCACCGAGGCGTCCCGTATCCGCGCGGTGGCCGAAACCGGAGAGATCGACCTCGGCTCCGGCCGCAAACTGGTCTCGCACCACGCGCCCGGCCACGCCAAGCACCACATGGGTCTGGTCGACACCGGGACCGGAGACCTCTACGTCGGGGACGCCCTCGGCGTGTACAACCCGCTCACCTCGGACCTGCGTCCGGCCACCCCTCCACCGGACTTCGACATGGACGCCTGCCTGCGCACCCTGAGCCTGTTCGGTGACATCGGCGCCCAACGGCTGATGTTCTCCCACTTCGGCGCGGTGCGCAGTGTCGGCGAGACGATCGATCAGGCCGAGCGGGAACTGCGCCTGTGGGTGGAGACCGTGCGCGAGTCCCGGGACACCGGCGGGGACCTGGACCACGCCATCGCGATGGTGCGGGACAAGGTCATCTCACGCTACAAGCCGCTCCCACCGGACGCCTCCCCCGAGTCCGCCGCGGTCCTGGACATCCTCAGTGGCCCGGAGGCCAACGTGGGCGGCATCGTGCACTGGCTGGACAGGCTGGCCCAGGAACAAGCGGAGGCGAAGAAGGCGGAGCGAGAGCGCGCCTGAGCACACGCTCAAGGTTCGGGGCCGGAGTTCGTAGCGGGTGTCGCCGAAAAACC
This sequence comes from Nocardiopsis alkaliphila YIM 80379, assembly GCF_000341005.1. Lineage (GTDB taxonomy): Bacteria > Actinomycetota > Actinomycetes > Streptosporangiales > Streptosporangiaceae > Nocardiopsis > Nocardiopsis alkaliphila. The sequence goes on from NZ_ANBD01000147.1 coordinate 68,058, forward strand.
GGATGCGTTCTCGCGGCCCCGCTCTTAGTGTCGCGCCCATGGCATACGAGATCCGTCCCATGCGGCGCGATGACGTCCCCCCGGCCTTCACCCTCATCCATGAGGTCTACCCCTGCCTGGTCCTCACCGAGGACCTTCTGTTCCGGCGCTTCGATCAGCCATTGGCGTACTACCGGGACCAGCGCTTCGTCGCGGTGGAGGACGGAGCGGTCGTCGGTCACGTCCTGGCCCGGCTACACGACGATGACGCGGGTACGACCCATGGCCGCACGTACATGGCCGCAGTGGCCCCGAGCCACCTCGATGGTGACCTTCCCGAGGATCTCCTCCAGGTCGCGGAGAAACACCTGATCGACCACGGCGCCGACACCCTGAGGGCCGACGCCGCGCAGGAGGGCGTCCAGCTCGGCGGCGAGCGCTTTCGCGAGGCGATCCTGGGCCAGGGCTACGAACTCTCCGAGAGCGCACAGATCCTCGGTCTGGAATTGGCCAGACTCCCTCCTGCCCCGCCAATGCCCGAAGGCGTCGAACTGCGTACGCTCCGGGAGTTCGAGGACGACCCTCGACCGATCTACGAACTCGATCGGCTCACCGGTCAGGACGAGCCGGGTGGGGGTGGGGGTGGATTCCTGCCCTATCCGGAGTGGGTACGCATCGCCTGGAACAACCCGTTGTCGGACAAGGACATCAGCCTGGTCCTACTGATGGACGAGACCCCCGTGGCGCTCTCCCTCTACGTCTCCGACGGCGCGGGGCGGATGGAATCGGGGATGACCGGCACCCTGCGCGAGTACCGAGGCCGAGGGCTGGCCGGATACACCAAGGCCAAGGCCCTGGAGTTGGCGCGGGACAAGGGCATCACGCACGCCTATACCGGCAACCACGCCCACAACACACCCATGCTCACCATCAACGCCCGGCTCGGCTACACCGTGGTCGGCAGTGAGGAGACCTACCTCGAACCCTGAGGGTCCTCTGGGGCCCCGGGCAGACCCAGGACCCGGATCAGGTGGGCGTACAGACCATCGGACCAGGACAGTTCCGCGTCCGAGGGCAACCGGTCGAACTCGCGCACCTCGACCGTCTCGAAGTGACCACTCAGGGGCTCCAGGGCCACCACCTGAGCATGGGTGACCACCGTGATGTGCCCCTTGGCCAGCACGTAGTGACCCATGAGCCTAAGCTCGCCGAGAATCGCCCCGGCCTCCTCCCACGCCTCGCGGCGGGCCGTGGCCCACAGGTCCTCCCCCGATTCGCGGTGTCCTCCGGGGAATTCCCAGGCCCTCTTGCGGTTGCGGACCATCAGGGGGCGCTGTCCCACGTAGGTCAAACACACCACGGAGTCGTACTCGTCGGGGAGTTCTCCCAGACGCACGACGGCGCCGCCGAGGGGCGCGGGGCCCTTCGACGGCGCGTCATCTTCGTGTTCGGGTCTCAGGTCAGTCCCGACGTTCGCGTTCCTCGTCACCGCCCAGGTCTTGCCGGGGGTGCGCGGCGTCCTCGTCGGCGTCCTCCTCTGCGTCGGTCCACACGACACCGTCCTCGACGTGGACCAGTTCCACTCCCTCGAGGGCGGCCAGACGGTCATCGGCGTCGGTCGCCCCCTCACGGTCCACGGAGGAGGCACGGGCGAAGTACTCGCGGGCGTCGTCGGTGCGACCCAGTTCCTCCAGGACGTCGGCGTAGGCGTAGAACAGGCGAGCCACGTACGGGCGAGCGCGTCGCTCCTTGAGCTCGGGCACCTGGAGTTCGGCCAGTGCCGCTTTGGTGTCGCCCATGTCACGGCGAGCCCCTGCGGCGACGATACGCAGCTCGATACGGTCCGCGGTGTCCAGGTTCCGCCCGGCCGGGTCGTTGGTGATCTCCAGGGCCCGCTCGGGGCGCCCGAGGCCACGTTCACAGTCGGCCATGACGGCGAGGAAGGTGTCCCGACCACTCATCCGCCGTGCGGCACGCAGGTCGGCCAAGGCCTCCTGCCACTTGCCCACGGTGTAGGCGGCGATACCAGAGGCCTCACGGACACTGGGCAAACGGGAAGCCTTGCGGCGGGCGTAGGCGGCGTGCTCGTAGGCACGCTCGGGGTCCTGGTCCACGAAGAGGCCGGCGGCGACGATGTGCTTGCCCACCAGTTCGGCCAACGATTTGGGAAGCGAGTGCAGGTCGCGCTTGGTCTCGGCGTCGATCTGGTCGTAGGTGGCCTCGTCCGGCAGCGACGGTGCGATGTCGGCCGGGTCGCGATCCTCGCGGGGCCCACGACGGTCGTCGCGGCGGTCATCACGGTGAAAGTCCCGACCACCACCACGACGGTCATCGCGCCGATCACGGTCACCCCGGTACCCGCCACGGCCGTCGCGCCGGTCATCACGACGGAAGTCCCGACCACCGCGCTCGTCACGCCGATCACGGTCACCCCGGTAACCACCACGACGGTCACCCCCGCCCCGGTACCCGCCACGATCGTCTCCGCCCCGGTGCCCGCCACGATCGTCGCGCCGGTCGTCACGACGAAAGTCCCGACCACCGCGCTCGTCACGCCGATCACGGTCACCCCGGTAACCACCACGACGGTCGTCCCGGGCCCCTCTGTAGCCGGACCGGGGTCGGGCCTGGTCACCACGCCCGCGACCGCCAGCATCACCGGAGCCGTTACCGCCGTGGTCATTTGCTCCGGAGTCCTCGCGGTCTCCCGATCGGCTGTCCTCAGTCATCCAACCCGTCCGTCTACAGTCAAAAACGCTGCCACCTTGACAAGTAGCAGCGTGTGAAAATACTCGTGTCCTTCAGCTTACGACATGGCGTGAACCCGGATCGCCATAGCCGAAGCTCTCGCACGGTGTGCTTATCCACAGCCCGCGAGCCCTGACTCCGCCCCGGTCGTCCCTCGTGGCCCACTCGGTGCGGTGACACTCGTTCAGCTAGGATCCGGAGCACGGGGCTCGGCTCGACCGTTCCTGGTCGGCCAGGAAACACCGCCTCCACCTGAGACGCCCCCACACAAGCACAAAAAAAGGGGGGTCCGTAATACGGACCCCCCTCACAAAAAACCG
>NZ_ANBD01000148.1 GCF_000341005.1 Nocardiopsis alkaliphila YIM 80379
GTGAGGGGGACGAATCCCGCAACAGACGGGATTCGTCCCCCTATCAGTACGAGCTGATGTGCACGTGGTCGTAGTGGTTCTGGGTCAGGTCACCGCGATCGTTCATCCACGTCCACTGACGTGAGGTCGATTGCCAGATCTGCTGTTCCCAGATGATGTACTTGATGCCCAGCCGGTCGGCGTTGGCGATGCCGTAGTCGGCGATCTGCTGCCCGAGTGCCTTGTTCGCCGCCGAGGGTGCGGCCCCGTTGGCGCTCATCATGAAGTCGCAGGCGCGACCGTCACCGTGGTCGTCGGCACTCGGACGGTAGCAACCGACCGGGTAGGGAGCGCCGAACTTCATGATGATCTCGTCCCGGATGGCGGCCATCCGAGGCTGGGTCTGGTCCCAGCCACCGCCTCGGGCACTGGCCGGGATGGTGCCGTTGCCGGGGGTCTCGGGTTCCGGAGGGACCTGCTCGGCCTCGTACTCGGCGATGCGTTCGGCGACGTCTTCGCGCTCGGCCTCGAGGGTGTCGATCAGCTCCGAGGCCTCGCCCATCTCGTTTTGGAGCTCCTCGGTGACCTCGGCCTGCTCGTCGCGCAGTTCGATGAGGTCGGAGATCTGCTCGGCCTGGCTGTCACCCAGGTAGTTGACGGTCGCGGCGTCGGCGAACATGTCCTCGGGGTCGCTGGAGAAGACGATCTGCAGGGCGGGGTCGAAACCGTCGTTCTTGTAGCGGGCGGCGGCGATGGTCGATACGCCGGTCCGGGCACCCTCCAACCGCTCCTCGAGCTCTTCCAAGGCCTCCTCGGCCTCTTCCACCCGCTCCTTGATCTCGGTGAACTGGAGTAGCTCACCGTCATAGGTCTCCTCGAGTTCCTCGGCCCGCTGGGTCAGTTCATCGATGTCGATGTCTTCGGGATCTGCGTGGGCCGCACTCGACAGACCCAGGAGTGCGACGGCGCTGACCGCGGCGGTGGTCAGGAACCGGCCGCGACGAGGAGAGGTGTGAGGAGTGGATGTCATGGCTGCTCCGTCGATGGTCTGAGCGCATCGCCAGGGCCCGGGGAGAGGGGCCGGGCCGTCCGGGAGGGAGGAGGATGCTCAGCAGACCATACGAGATCTTGGTGTTATGTGCACAGTGAGTTGACTCGTAATGATGTGGGGGAATGAGCGGGGTCTGTCCGAAGATACCTGGGGCGTTCGACCGGACCGACCGGTTCGGGGCGATCAGGACGGCTCACCCCCGGAGAGCGAAGGGGCGCGCAGGGTCAGACGTTGCCGCCAAAAGCGCTGGGCAGACGCACCGACGTGGTGGGGGCCGGTGCGTTCGAGGGCAGGAACCAGTCCGAGTGGCGGATGTCGCGCAGCGCGCGCTTGCGGCTCTGGGGGGCGAGTCGATCGATGTAGAGCATGCCGTCCAAGTGGTCGGTCTCGTGCTGTAGGCACTGGGCCATCAGACCGGTTCCCTCGACGGTGATGGGTTCGTTGCGCAGGTCGACACCCTTGACCACGGCACGCAGAGCGCGCTCGGTGCGGTACCAGAGCCGAGGGATGGACAGGCAACCCTCGTCGCAGTCCTGCTGCTCCTCGGACAGGTCCACGATCTCAGGATTGATCACGTACCCGGTCCGGCCTTCGACGGCGTAGCTGAACACACGGGAGCCGACCCCGATCTGGGTGGCGGCCACCCCGGCGCGTCCGGGGGCGTCGACGGTGTCGAGCAGGTCTTGGACCAACTTCTTCGTTCGCTGGTCGAACGTGGTGACGGGAGTGGTCCTGGTGACGAGTACCGGGTCACCGAAGCGGACGATGGGGCGCATGCTCATACGTCCCAGATTAAGGCCTGAGTGCCCCGGAATCCGAAACTTCGGTAGAAGGGCTCAGGTGGCCAGTCCTGGACGCAGCGCGTCGTCCAAGACCATCTCGATGTAGTCCAAGGCGGCCCTGCGACGGGTCAGCGCGCTCTCGTACAGGGACGGGGCCTGGACACCGCGACGGACCCGCAGGCACTCGTTGACGATGCGCTGCCAGCGGTCGGGGAAGGCGTGCAGGGCGTAGGTGCCCGCGCCGGACTTGGAGGTGATCTCGCCGGTCTTGAGGGTGAAGTGCAACCGACTGACGCTGAGCACGCTCCATGAAGGGGCGAGGGAACCGAGCACAGCCAGACCGCGGGGGGTGACCAGGCGGCCGGCCTTCTCACGCCAGCGGCGCCATTGCTCGTCCAGGGAGCCCAGGGACCAGGTACGCAGGCTCTCGGGTTCATCCCACACATCGAGTTCGACCGGGTGGGGGCCACGGATGGTGACGCCGTGTTCGGCCAGGACGTGCCAGGTGACCGGATTGACGTCGGCGCCTCCCCGGGCCCGGAAACGCCCATTGGAGACGGAGGGGACGGGGCCACACTCGGCGGGGTCCCGGTTGAGGTCGTCCCAGGTGAGGTGGATTCCGTTGAACGGGGGGGCGGTCACCTGGTGCCGGGTTCGGGAATGGGCTCGGCGCAGGGCATCGAGTTCTTCACCGTCGAGGTGGCGTTCGGTGACGATGACGAAGTCGACGTCGCTGGTGTGGGGCCGGAAGTCGCCGAGGGCGACCGAGCCGGTCAGGTAGAGGCCCTGGATCAGCCCGGGCGCTTCCTGATCGGCGTTGGCGAGGAAGGCCTGGGTCAGCGTCTGCACCCGAGGGTGGACGGCCATGCTCACTCCAGTCTGAAAGGTTCTGCGGTCGCGAGTCGATGCGGATGAGGTTCCGTCGCGTCGATGGCGCCGGGGGCTCGCGTGAGCGAAGGGGCTTCAGGAGCGGATGAGGCCCGTGAAGTTCCTCCGTCGTTTTCCAGTGTGGTCGGATCCGGGGGGCGATGGCAAGTTCTCACACGGGACTCGCACCCTGTCTCCCCACGTCAGGGGGTGTACGGCTATTGCATGATGGGGGAGTGCGCACCCTTGACAGGCAAGGCCGGGTTGTGTATGGGCGTGGTCGCGCTCGACCGCGGGGGTCGAGTGGGCCGGAAGGTATTCGATCCAGGTAAAAGCCCGATGCTCATTCCGAAGCACGTGCATTTGCCTCGTGCATTTGCATTTGCCCGATATCTGCGGAAATCTCTCTGGAGAGGTGGGCGCGGCACCATGATTTCGTTCGGCCGCTGGAAGGGGTGTGTGGCGTTCGACATGATCCGCCCGTCGGTGCTCCCGCCATCGAAGTCGCTTTTCGATGGTATTCGCAGATGAAAAGGTGTCTTTTCGGAGCTCGTGGGCGTTCCGGGCACCGTGTCGGCGTCAGGAGGAGACGCACGCCACTTTTCTGGATGTGGACACCAAGCGCTTTTTGGTGAATCGTTATGATTCACCAAGGTTGGCATTGGTGATAACCATATCAGTTATTGTCCGCTGTTTTCCTTCGCGTAACACCGGGGCACTCCGCTGAAACCATCGCCCTTCAAGATCATGGAGGAACAGTGGATCCCGCAGCGATTTCAAGGAGCCGTGCATGGTCCCCACGATGGTCCTCGTAGCCGATGATTCGCGTGACGCCCACCGCAGGGAGGCTCTGTGCGGTCTGGCGGAGGCGGTGGCCGAACGGGGCGAGGCCCCCGTCACGCCGGCGTTCGGGAGTCCCGCGGAGGTCAGTGCGACGATCCGCTCCATAGACGGCCCGAAGGTCGTGGTGCCCGCCTTCGTGGCCGGGGGCGACGTGGCCAGCGCACGGCTCCTCTCCCGCCTCGACCTCGCACGCCTGGAGGACTCCTGCCAGACCTCCCCCCTGGGGGCGGTTCCCTCCATCGTCGCCGACCTCGCCACCCGCCTGTCCGACTCCGGGTGGAAACCCGAGGACGGCGTGGTCTTGGCCGCGGACGGCACCACCGGAACGGAGGAACGCCAGGTGGTCATGGACGTCGCCCGGATGCTCAGTCGACGTCTCGCCTCGCCGGTTCAGGTCGGCTACCTGCGTACGTGGGCCCCTTCGGTCCTCGACGCCGTCGACCGGCTGCGTCTCGATGGACGTGAGCGGGTCGCCGTGGCCGCGTGGCGGTTGGTGGACGGTCCCGACTTCGACCTACTCCGAGAACTCGACGTCACCACCATCACCGCCCCGCTGTGGCCGTCCGACTTGATCGTGGACACGCTTTTGGCTCAGCACCGGGCGGTCAAGGGGCGCCTCACCTGAGGAGACGTCCCCGAGCAGCCGGCTCTTCGCCGTTACCGTCACCGCGGGGGTGGGTATGTGTCCCACGGGCGGGAACTCCCCGTACCCGCAGCGCGGGCTCCGCCGCCGTGTCGACACCCTCGTGGTGCGGTGATGGTCCGGACACGGCCTCCTCGACGTGGCCCGTGTGGGGCGGGCGCCCGGTGCGCGGCCTCCGTGTCCGACCGGGTGCCGAGCGAATCTGAGGTGGATGTATATGGATGACGTCACAGCGAGGTTCGTCGACGAGCACCAACACCGTCGTCTGGAACGACGTTTTGGCAGTCAGGTCACCGACTGGCTGGCGGAACTGCCGGCGGTCGTGGACAAGCTCGCCGACGAATGGGGGCTGACCGTCGAAGGGCCGGCGCCGTACCGTCGCACTTCCGTCGTTCTGTACGTCCACCGGGTCGACGATGGCGAGGGCGTCCTGAAGATCTCGCCCGACAGCGGCTTGGCCGTATCCGAAGCCGGCCTTTTGCAGATGTGGGGTGGATCCCGTCGGATCCCCGAGGTGTGGGCCGTGGACCCCGAACACGGCGCGATCCTCATGGAACGGGTCGAGGGGGAGACGCTCGTGGCCAAGGGCGTGGTCCCGCCGATGGAGAGCATCGGTGGCCTCATCGCCGAACTCCACGGCGTCGAGGTCACCCCGGCCCAACGAATGGAACTGCGACCACTCACCGCGCGTGTGCAGTTCGTCTTCGACCACTGGGCCCGTGAACGTCTCGAAGGACCGGCCGCCGACGTGGTCCCCGCCTCCCTGATGCACCGTGGCAGTGCCAGGGCCAGGGACCTCGCCCATGGGGAGGTCGACATCGTTCCACTCCATGGCGACCTGCATCCGGGCAATGTCATCGACGGGGGTCCTCGCGGGCTGGTGGCCCTGGACCCTCGGGCCTGCCTGGGCGACGGAGCGGCGGACGCCGTCGACTGGCCGGTGTGGAAGGCCGGCGACGTCGCCGAGGTGGAGCGCCGTGTGGACGTGCTCTCCCGGGTCATGGCGGTGGACGGTGACCGGATGATGGAGTGGGTGCGTTCCTTCGCCCCCTGTATGGCCGTGGCCAAGGCCAACCGGGGCCAGGCCGGGTCGGCCGAGTTCGAACTGTTCTTGGATTTGTGCGAGGTCGCAGTCTGACCCGGTGCCCCGGCCGTGTCCCGGGCCGACCCTTGGTGCGCCAGGGAGACCCCACGGGGGTGGGGCCCACAGCGGGTGCGAAGCCCGAATGGCTATGGGGCCCGCCTTTCACGTCCTCCAACGTGGGTGGACTCACGGGTGACACCGTCGAGTCGTCGACCATAGACCCCTTCCGTGAGGGCGGACAGGCCTCATCCGGCCATCGAGGGACGAAACGGAGGTCGCCGTCGGCCATGTCGGATAGAACTGGAGTGCTCCCCGGATCCGAGGAGCACCACACGTCGACTCCAGGACTACGAGGTACCCGCAATGGGACAGCCCCCGCCCCCGAACGACCCCTTCCAGGGTCGGCCAGGGCGATCTCCGCAAGGGCCACCGCCCGGATATGGTCAGCAGCCTCCGCAGGGACCCCCGCCCGGACGGTTCCCACACCAAGGACCTCCGCAGATGCAGCCGCCCCCGGGGTACGCACAGCAGCCTCCGCAGGGACCCCCGCCCGGCCAATTCCCGCCCCAGGGGCCCCCGCCCGGTCATGGCCCCCAGGACGCCCCCAAGAAGAGGACCGGTCTGATCGTGGGCGCGGCCGTCGGTGCGGTGGTACTGCTCGCCGCGATCAGTGGGGCCCTCATCTGGGTCTCCTCGGGCGGTGAGTACGTCGCCGTGGTCGATGACTGCGGCACGGTGTTCGAGGGCAACTCACTGCACGACTCGCCCTTCGGCACGCTGCCCTCCTTCAGCGGCGGCTTCAGCGAGGAGGATCCCGAGACGAACGGCAGCCATGGCGTGCTCTCGTGTGAGGGTGAGTCCGGTGACCTGATGGTCTCGTTCCAGGTCGAACTCTTCGACATGGGCCACCCCGCGACCGAGGAGGAGATGGCCAAGGCCCTCGACGAGGAGTTCGAGCCCTCGGAGGAGTTCGGAGCCCAGGACGTGGAGCAGGGCGTGGTCGGTGACCTCGACCTCGGTTTCGGTCCCGGCGGAGAGATCCTGTGGGACGAGAACTCCATCGGTGACCGTGGGGTGACCATCGCGTCGACCATCGACGGTGGTGAATTCGGCGGTACCGGCGGTTTCGGCGCCGGTGCCTTCCTCTCCGGTAACGCGGTCGGCAGTGTGTCGGTCGGGGTGAGCGGGAGTGACATGGGGGTGGAGGAGCTGTACGCCACGATCGAGGCCTCGCTCTTCGACCTGGAGAGTCGTCTTCCTCGCGTGGCCGAGTAACCGCTCCCCCGGCCGGCGGGCTTCGTTTGTTTCGAGGGCACCGAGGCCCGCCCCTCTTCGTCCTCGCCCACCCAGGAGAACCCGATGACCACGTCCTCTTCGCGAGCGCCCCGGCCGAGTAGGCGGCGTGTACGGCTCGGCCTGACCGCGATCGGCGTGGCGACGGCGTTGGCCTTGGGCGGCTTCTACGTCTGGACCGAGTACGTCGACGACCGTGCCCCTGTGCCCGGCGACTGCGCCGACCTCCTTCCCACGGACCTGGCCACACGTTTTCCCGGCTCGGAAGGGGTGGAGGTAGGCGGCGGAACGGTGGAGACCGAGCAGGAGGGCGTGCTCCAGGTCGTCCACTGCGAGGCCGTGGGCGACTCCGAGGACGATCCCGATCACTTCAGTCTGCAGGTGGTGGCGTACGACCCCGAGGACCCCGAACGCGTCGACCGGATGCGGGAGATGGTGGACCAGGGGCGACGGGCCCGCGAGGAGGAGGGCTTCGAGGCGGAATACTCCGACCCGCCGATGCGGGCGGTCGAATGGCGTTCGTTGTCGGTGGGCGACGGTGGGTACGCCACGGTCTCCCTCCCGGTGGAGGAGGGAGAGGTCCCTGGCCGGATGTGGTCTTCCTTGGAGTATTCCCTCGGCAGCGTGCGAGTGAGCCTGTTCCACCGCACCGAGGACTCCCTGGCCCCGGTGGAGGTCTTGGACGCCTTGGAGCCCTTGGCGGTGGAGGTGTCGGAGCGGCTACCGGACCCGGACGGATGAGGAACCCGGTGGGCCGGGTCCGGTCCCTCACGCCTCGGGAATGAGCTTGCCGGGGTTGAGCACCCCCTCCGGGTCCAGTGCGGACTTCACCGCCCGCAGTACCTCGACGCCCAAGGGGCCCAGTTCCGCCGTCATCCATGGCCGGTGGTCGGTACCCACCGCGTGGTGGTGGGTGATGGTGCCGCCGTTGGCCACGATCGCGTCCGAGGCCGCTCGCTTGGCGCGGTCCCAGCGCGCCACCGGATCCGTTCCCGCCGCCGTCGCCACCGTGAAGTACAGGGACGCCCCCGTGGGGTAGGTGTGCGAGACGTGGCACAGCACCACGACACCGCCCTCGTCGTCGTCCAGAGCCTCGGTGAGCGCGTCTTTCACCGCCGCGTGCAGCGACAACAGGTCGGCCCAGGAGGTGGCGGTCTCCAGTGTCTCGGCGAGGACGCCGGAGGACAGCAGGGTGTCGCGTAGGTAGGGAGCGTCGAACCGGTTCCGCCGCCAATGCGCGACCGGGTCCGGCCCCAAAGGGGTGCCGCCTGCGGCCACCATGACCTCACGAACCGCGGCCGCCCGCGCCTCGACCTCGGTGTCCATCCCCTCGAACCCCAGGACCGCCTGGCAGCCCGGAGTCGCCTCATGCCCACCGATGGCCGCGTTCACGAAGGTTTCGGTTTCGTCGGACAGGCGCGCCATCGTGGGGCGGACCTCGGACTGAGCCAGGGCGCGCAACGCCGCCACACCCGTGGCGTGGTCGGGGAAGGACCAGGCCTCGTCCAGGATCCGCTCGGGTCGGGGCCGCACCCGGACGGCGACCTCGGTGATCACGCCCAGGGTGCCCTCGGAACCCACGAGGAGCCGGCGCAGGTCCGGCCCGGCGGCGGAGGCGGGAGGGCCTCCCAGGTCCAGGGTGCCGCGCGGGGTGGCCACCCGCATCCCCACCACCATGTCCTCGAACCGGCCGTAGCCCGCGGATGCCTGGCCACTGGACCGAGTGGCCGCGTACCCACCGATGGTGGCGTACTCGAAACTCTGCGGCATGTGCCCCAGGGTGAGCCCGTGTTCGGCCAGCATCGCTTCGGCGTGCGGAGTTCGTACGCCCGCGTCCAGGACGGCGGTCAGGGAGATGGGGTCCAGGCGGACCAATCGATTCAATCGACGCAGGTCCAACGCGACCACGGCGGCGAACCCGCCGGTGAGGGGGGTGAGCCCGCCCACCACACTGGTGCCGCCGCCGAAGGGGACCACGGCCACACGTTCGGCGGAACAGAGCCGCAGGAGTCGCTCCACCTGGTCGTGGTCGGCCGGTAGGAGTGCTGCGTCGGGGGCGAAGTCGACCCGGCCGGCACGGCGGGCGAGTAGGTCGGGTGTGCTCTTGCCACCACTGCGCCGCAGGCGGGTGGGGGCGTCCGTGCGTACGTGTTCGGCACCGACGATCTCGGCGAAGGCGTCCAGCAGGCGTTGATCCAGACGTGGTTCGGGCAGGGAGACGTCCTGCTCGGCGGCCGGTGGCATGTCCTCGATGCGAGCGCGCAGTACCTGGGAAACGAGGTCGCGGAGCCCGGGGGCGAGTTCGGAGGCCTTGGCGGGATCTCCCCAGGCGAACCAACTCATCTCCGGGGCGGTGTCCGTGGGGGAGTCTTGCGCGTCATGGGTCATGCTCTACAGTTTTACACATGGCGTCAAAACGTAACTTAGAGGACGAGATCCTGGACGCGGCACGCACCTGTGTCGAGGCCTTCGGAGTGCGCCGTACCACCCTCACCGACGTGGCCCGCCGCGCCGGCGTCAGTCGACCCACCGTCTACCGACGCTGGCCCGACGTGACCGCCCTGGTCGCCGACCTGCTCACCCGTGAACTCCGCGACATCCTCCTCGCCGAGGAGGACGCGGCCGAACACGACGGAGCCGACGAGAGCGCCCGCGCACGGCTGGTGCGGCACGCCGCCGGGGTCGCCCGCGCGATGCTCGACCACGCCCTGGTCGGGCGGATCGTCGACACCGAACCCGAACTTCTGGCCACCTACACCTTCCACCGGCTGGGCAGCAGTCACCAGGTCGCCCTCGAACTGGTCGAGCCGGCCATCGCCCAAGGACAGGTCGACGGTTCCATCCGGGAGGGGGACCCGGCGGTCCTGGCCCACCTGGTCATGGTCACCGTGCAGAACACCGTCACCTCCCACCGCCTGTTCGCCGAAGTCCTGGACGGCCCGGGCCTGATCACCGAACTCTCCACCCTCCTGGATGGCTACCTGCGGCCCTGAGGGGTCTGGGAAAGGAAGCACGATGAGCCGGCCCACCTCCCTGAACGCGGCCCGACGTACCACCGACCTCGCCCACTTGGAGCAGCACCCCGAGGTGGACGTGCTGGTGGTCGGTGGCGGCGTCACCGGTGCCGGTGTCGCCTTGGACGCCGCCTCCCGGGGTTTGTCCACCGTCCTGGCCGAACGCGAGGACCTCGCCTTCGGAACCAGCCGGTGGAGCTCCAAACTGGTCCACGGCGGGCTGCGCTACCTGGCCAAGGGCAAGATCGGCATCGCTTACCAGAGTGCTCGTGAGCGCGATGTCCTCATGCGTGTCACCGCTCCCCACCTGGTGCGTCCCCTGCCCATGGTGATCCCGATCCACCGTGACACCGGACTCGCGCGGATCCTGGGCATCCGTGCCGGAGTGGGCGCCGGTGACCTCCTTCGCCTGCTCGCGGGGACCCCCTCCTCGATCCTGCGTGGCCCCCGGCTGCTCAGCGCCCACCAGACCCTGCGGCTGCTACCCACGGTGGAGCCCCAAGGGCTGCTCGCCGGCGTCCTGTCCTTCGACGGCCAACTCGTCGACGACGCCCGCCTGGTGTTGGCCATCGCCCGTACCGCCGCAGGGGAAGGCGCGCGGATCATCACCCGCTGCTCGGTCGAGGGCGTCACGTCCGACGGGGCGACCCTGCGCGACGAGACCGATGGGCGCCTCCTCCCCATCCGTGCACGCGCGGTCGTCAACGCCACCGGGGTCCATGCCGACGCCCTCGACCCACGTGTGCGGCTCAGTCCCAGCCGTGGCACCCACCTGGTCCTGGACGGTGCCGTGTTGGGACACCCCCGGGCCGCCCTGACGGTGCCACTGCCCGGGAGCGTCAGCCGGTTCGTGTTCGCGTTGCCCCAACCCGACGGGCGAATCTTCGCAGGGCTCACCGACGAACCCGTGGCCGGCCCGGCGCCCCGGGTGCCCGAGGTCCCCGAGGAGGACGTGGACTTCCTCCTCACACAGTTCAATCGCGCCCTGGCCACCGAGTTGACTCGGGCCGACGTCCTCGGCTCCTTCGCGGGGCTACGCCCGCTGTTGCACGGGGTCGGCTCCAGCGCGGACCTGTCCCGAGAGCACACCGTGTCGGTGGCCCCCAACGGTTCGGTGACCGTGGCCGGAGGCAAGCTCACCACCTATCGGGCGATGGCCGAGGAGGTGGTGGACACCGTGGTCGCCACGCACCGGATCCCCGCGGAGCCCTGCCGGACCAGGGAGATCCCCTTGGTGGGGGCCGCCTCCCAGGAGGAACTCGACGCGCTGGAGGCGCCCCGACACCTGGTGGCCAGGTACGGTACCGAAGCGCTCGACGTACTGGCCGAGGCCGGGGGAGACCCGAGGCTGCTCACACCGGTGGCGTGCGGGATCACCCCGGCCGAACTCCGATTCGGCGTGCGTCACGAGGGGGCGTTGGACAAAAGCGACCTGCTGGAGCGCAGGACCAGGATCGCGCTGGTGGACTCCGACCGGGAACGGGCCGAAGCCGCCGCCGAGGCGGCCTTGGCCACGGTAGGGATTCCGGAGCCCAAGTGAGGAGTTCTTCGTGGAGTGGCAAGGTTCGGCCTCGAATCCGCAGGACCCACCACACCCACCTCCCCCTGGTCGGGGAGGACGTGATCGCGTAGGGTCATAGCGGTTCGAGCCCTCCTTCCTCGAACACTCCCGCAGCCGCCCCCGTTTCGGTTCGCACGTCCATTGAGCCGCCCCGCCCAAGGAGTCAGTCCATGCCCACGCTCGTCGCCGTGCCGACCCTCACCACCACCGAGAACGAGGTTTTCGCGAGGGTTCCCGACGAGTACCGGCACTACTTCAACGGCCGGGTGCCGGTTCCGTTCACCAAACGCCGCTGGGAGTTCACGGGCGAGCCGGTGAGCGTGCCCCTGGTGCGGGCCTTCTTGGAGACCTGCGCCGCCGGCCGTGACGCCGAGTATCGGTACGTGCTCGTCTTGCTGGGCGCGGAGTTGGCCACCAACGCGATCCGGCACAGCCGGTCGGGGGAGCCCGGCCAGAGCTTCGTGATCCGGGTGGACCGCGGTCCCAATGGCATGACGGTGACCTGCCGTGACAACGGAATGCCCACCAGCGCCATCGAAAAGGGCGGTGGGCGATTGTTCGCAGCGGCCCCCGAGGAACGACTGACCGCGGAGGACGGTCGTGGGCTGGCCCTCATCGACAGCTTCGCCACCACTTGGGGGGACAACGCTCACCCCAGCATCCGCAAAGTGTGGTTCCACCTCGCCTACGACCTCACCGGGAGTTCCTGGCCCGCGGCCTGATCGGTTCCCAGCGGCGCAGATCCTCGGTTCCAGCCGTGGGGAAGAGGTCGATGCTCCACGTTCCACGTGGGTGTGGCCATCGGCGTGGAGACAGGCGCTACGAAGCGGTGACCAGGGACGGGCCGCCTCGAAGCCTTGCCAGGTCGCGTGCCGCATGACACTATTTCCTACCAACAGGTAACCTGTGGCGTCGGTCACGGAATGGCGCGATTTCGTGGCCAAGGGACGGTTATGTCCGAGCCTCCTCCCACCTGTGGGTCGGCACCGTCCACCGAACGCGGTCCGCCATCGTCCCGATCGCCGGCCGCTTCGTCGGCCCTCCCCCGAGGTGCCCCATGGATTCAGCTCTCACCACGATCGGCCTACCGGCCGCTCTCGGCATCATCATGCTCGGGCTCGGTCTCAGCCTGACCATCCGGGACTTCACCCGCCTGCTCTCGATGCCTTGGACGATCGTGCTCATCCTGGGCTGCCAGATCGTCCTCCTGCCCCTTTTCTGCTTCGGTCTGGTGTTGGTCTTCGTCACCTACTTCGACCTGTCGCCACTGCTGGCGGTGGGCATGATGATGATGGCGGCCTCGCCCGGCGGAACCACCGCGAGCCTCTACAGCTACCTCTTCAAGGGCAACGTCGCGCTCAACATCTCTTTGACCGCGATCAACTCGGTCACCGCCATCGTGACCCTGCCTCTCATCACCGGGTTCGCGCTGGGGTACTTCACCGAGGGCGGTTCCATCGGCCTGCAGGCCGGCAAGATGATCCAGGTGTTCGCGGTCATCCTGGTCCCCGTCGCGATCGGTATGCTCATCCGAGCGAAACTGACCTCCTTCGCCGAACGCATGGAGAGGCCGGTCAAGCTGGGTTCCAGCCTCGTGCTGGTCGCGGTGATCATCGGCGCGATCGCCGCGGAGTGGGAGAACCTGCCGCAGTACATCGTCTCCGTCGGCCTGATGGTGCTCATCTTCAACGTGGTGAGCCTGGTGGTGGGTTACTGGGCGCCGCGCATGGTCGGTACCAGGCGGCCCGAGGCCATCGCTTCCTGCATGGAGATCGGCCTGCACAACACCACCCTGTCGATGACCATCGCGATCACCGTGCTCAACAGCACCGAGATCGCCATCCCGTCCGCGGTCTACGGTGTGTTGATGTTCTTCAGCGCCGCCATCGCCGGAGCCCTGCTCCTTCGTCGCGACGCTCGCGAGGCCGAGGCCGAGGTGGCCGCGGCCGGCGGTTGAGCGCCTCGGCGCACGGGCGGTGCGTGGTCGCGCGACCGCGCACCGTCAACGTCGTTCCAGGTAGGCCAGGACCGCACGGACACGGCGATGCCCGGTGTCGGTGTGTACCAGCCCTAGCTTGGTGAAGATGTTGCCGATGTGCTTGTGCACCGCGTTCGTGGTCACGAAGAGGCGTTCGGCGATCTCCCCGTTGTCACGGCCCTCGGCCATCAGGGCCAGCACCTCTCGCTCTCGGGCGGTCAACGATTCCAGGGGGTCCGCGGGTCTTCGGGTGAGTAGTTGCCGGACCACCTCGGGGTCCATCACGGTGCCCCCATCGACGACCCGGTTCAGGGCGTCCACGAACTCGCTCACCCGGCCCACACGATCCTTGAGCAGATAGCCCACCCCACCCTGACCGTCCGAGAGCAGTTCGCCGGCGTAGTCCTGTTCCACGTATTGCGACAACACCAGGATCGGCAGCCCCGGGTGTGCACGCCGGGCCGCGATGGCGGCGTGGATGCCCTCGTCCCGAAAGTCCGGTGGCAGCCGCACGTCCACGACGGCGAGGTCGGGGGAGTGCGCTCGCACCGCCGCAGCGAAGGTCGGTGCGTCCTCGGCCACCGCCACCACCTCGTGGCCCCGGGTGCCCAATAGCAACTTCAGTCCTTCGGACAACAGCACGTTGTCCTCGGCGATCACGATCCGCACGGCAGCTCCACCTCGATGACCGTCGGTCCACCCTCGGGGCCGTCCACCCTCACCCGGCCGTCCAGAGCGGCGACCCGACGCCGCAGTCCCCGGATCCCACTGCCATTGGACTCATCCACCCCGCCACGCCCGTCGTCGGTGACCCGCACCCTCAGCAGGTCCTCCTCTCGGGCCAACCGTACCGAGATCGTCTCCGCACCGCCGTGCCGGACGGCATTGGCCACCGCCTCGGTCACCACGTAGTAGGCGGCGGTCTCCACCGCGACCGGAAGCACCCCGGGTTCGGCCACGTCCAGATCCACCCGCGCCGTCGTGCGGGCCGCCAGGGCGGTGAGAGCGCCGGGCAGACCGCGGTCGGCGAGGATCGGTGGATAGACGCTTCGAATCACCTCGCGCAGTTCGGCCATGGCCTCCTCGGTGTCCTCGTGGGCCCGCCCCAGCAGGTCCGCCACCTGGGGATCCGACACCGCCTCCCTGGCCACGCCCAACCGCATGGCGATCGCCACCAATCGGGCCTGGGTGCCGTCGTGCAGATCACGTTCGATACGGCGCAGTTCGGCCCCGTGGGTGTCCACGACGTCGGCGCGGGTGCGGCGCAGTTCATCCACCCGCTCCGTCAGCACCTCGGTCGTGGAGGGGGCGAGGAGTCGAATGGACAGCCGTGCGTGTGCCCTGGCCAAGAAGGGGGCCACCCAGATGGCGATGACCACGGCGAGCACCAGCTGCGCTGGGACGTGGAGGAACGCGGAACCCCAAGAGTCGATGGGAAGGCCGAACGGAGTCGG
Organism: Nocardiopsis alkaliphila YIM 80379; assembly: GCF_000341005.1. Classification (GTDB taxonomy): domain Bacteria; phylum Actinomycetota; class Actinomycetes; order Streptosporangiales; family Streptosporangiaceae; genus Nocardiopsis; species Nocardiopsis alkaliphila. The sequence continues at coordinate 14,550 of NZ_ANBD01000148.1, forward strand.
CCGGTACGCCACCGGAAAGGCCCACCACAGCAGGGATTGGGGGAGGCCGAGCAGGAAACCGGGGACCATCAGTCCCACGAGCCCGGCCGGCACACTCACCGCGGTGAAGACCGGCGTCCACGTCAGGGTTCGCCGAGTGGATGGCGCGCTCCACACGTCGCGCAGACGGCCGGTGACGGGCTCGGCGGGCTCGGCCACCTCGATTCCCAACAGGCGGCCGGCCCGTCCACGCTGCCGCGACGCCCAGCCCACCAGCGAGCGCGACCACAGGGACAGGGGGCCGGTCCCGCCGATCACGGTGATCAAAGCCACCACCAGGGTGAGCGGGATCATGACCAGGGTGACCAGGCCGGACACGAACACCGCCCATAGATAGAGCAGGGCCCTCCACGAGCGCCGTAGAACGTTCCCCATGCCCCGGTCCCTTCCGGTCGATTCCCCGAAGACACCGACAGTCTGCTCGATCCGCCATGGACCGGGCACTACAGCCGGCTACCGGATCGGGACCATCACTCAGTTCTCCTCTTCGGAGGTCAACGCGTCCACGGCGACCGCGACGCTGATCACCAGGGCCGGGTCCCCGGCGAGGTCCGAGCGGTGGGTGTTGACGTCCACCGCGTAGGTGTCGCGTACACGGAACCATTTGCGCGAGATCACCGCGACGGTTCCCTCCTCGTCGCTGATCGAGTACTCCTTGTCCAAGAAGTTCCCGACGACCTCCCAGTCCGGCGCGCCCTCGACATCGACGTCGAGCTTGTCGCGGACGGGGTTGAACAGACGCTTGCGCACGGTGGCCACGGTCTTACCGCCGCGTTCGATCCGCATCTGGTCACGGACCTTGAAGAGCTTCTTGCGGATCACCATGAGGACTTCGCCCTCGGGCGCCCTGAGCTCGAAGGTGGTGCGGATCCGCAGGGCCTTGCCATCCACCCAGAAGACTTCGGCGCCCTGCTCGTCGGTGACCCAGAAGTCGTCACCGACGTCGAAAACGCGTTCTCGCACCAGAAATTTCATGCTCTGAAACTAGTGGACGCCGCTCTCGCCCACCAGATGCGCGGGCGGGTCGGCCCAGGTTCGCGACCACACCTTGTCATCGCTGGTCTGTAGTGTCACTAGCGTGTTCGGCATCGAACGACCGAAACGGTGAGAAACCACGTGAACACCTCCTGGCACACCCAACCCATGGCCGCCTTCGACATCGAGAGCACCGGTCTGGACGTCGAGAGCGAGCGGATCGTCACCGCCGCCCTGTGGCGGATCGACCCCGCACGGGGCACCAAGGAGGTCACCGCCTGGCTGGCCGACCCCGGCATCGAGATTCCCGCCGCGGCCACCGATATCCACGGCGTCACCACCGAACAGGCCCGAGCCCAAGGACGACCGGCCATCGAGGTCGTCACCGAGATCGTTGCCGCGCTGGAGGCCGTCGTCGCCGACGGCCTGCCGGTGGTGGTCTACAACGCGCCCTACGATCTCACCCTGCTCGATCGGGAGGTCGCCCGCCACGGTCTCCCGCCCCTGACCCTCCCGCCCGTGGTGCTGGACCCCTTGGTACTGGACAAACGGGTGGACACCTACCGGCGCGGATCGCGCAAGCTCGTCGACGTGTGCTCCCATTACGACGTCCCCCTCACCCAGGAGGAGGCCCACGGGGCGGCCTGCGACGCGCTGGCCGCCGCGCGCCTGGCCTGGCGGCTGGCCACCGAGTACCCGGAGATCGCCGAGATGTCCGCCGCCGACCTGCACACCGCCCAGGTCAAGTGGAAGGCCGAACAGGCCGCGAGCTTCCAGGAGTACCTGCGTCGACGTGACCCCGAGGCCGTCGTCGACGGTGCCTGGCCCTACGTGCCCGCCTGAGTCGGCTGTCATGCGCGGTAGTCGGCGGGGCTGAGACCGCCCTCATCGGCGACGTGTGTCTCGGCCCCGGAGACACGGTCGGTGTTGTGCGCGGCGACGGCGGACCATCCTTCGTGTCGGCGCTGGACGACGAAGGTGAAGACCCCGGAGCGGCGGCTCACGGATGCGCCGTCGGGGCCGGTCTGTCCGGTGATCGACCAACGGCAATGCACCACCGCCGCGTCCTCGCCCAAAGGACGCACCCTGGTACCGGACACCCGCAGGGTGGACCCGGGAAAGATCACCCGCAGACCGTAGTCATGGGCGCGGTGGATGGCCTCACGGTCACGCCACCACAACCCCACCACGTTGACGAAGTCCGCGTCCGGAACGAACAGGTCCGCGAGGGCGGCGGCGTCGCCCCGGTTCCAAGCCTGGGCGAAGTGCTCGGGAACGTCCTCGGGGTGCTCACGGGTCGTGCTCATGGGGTCAGGCCAGGTGCCTTTCGATGGGCGCGCAGATGGTGGACGACCACGGCGGTGGTGGCCGCCACGAACAGCACCTGCATCGCGGTGCGTACGGGCAGGCTCTCGGTGAGGCCGTCCGCCGTCCCCTCGATGATGGCGTACACGTTGGCGGGGAACATCGCCACCAACAACAGGGTGAGTCCGGCCGCGGCCCAGGGTGCGGTCCGATGCCACAACAGCCCCAGGGCACCGACGAGTTCGAGAACGCCGGTGATCGTGACCAGCAGTTCCGGAGCCGGCAAGGCGGGCGGGACCATGGCGACCAGGGTCTCGCGCAATCCGACGAAGTGCGCCAGACCCGTTACGACGAACATGGCGGCCAAACCCCCACGTAGGGCCACCGGCCAGGGACGTAGGCGGGGTATCCCCAGCCGGCCGAGGGCGAGCAGCAGGGTGGTGACGCTCACCAAGGTGATCAAGGGTGCCATGGGGATTCCTCCGAAGGCCAGGGGGTCCCACCCGAAGGTGCCCGTGCCCTCAGTGTCCTGTCAACCGAGAATCGACCCCGGCACATGCCTACGGAGGCCAAGGGAGCGGCCGAGTCGAAGTTCGTGCCGGTCGGCTTCGTGTGTTCGGGGCGAAGGTGTCCTCGCCGCCCGATGTACCGTTACGCCGTGTGAGATGAGGAGACGACGCTGAATGCCGGGTTTCGTCGTGAACTTCGTGGGATGTTCAGGACGCCTGAAACACGCTGAAGAAGCAGAAAAAGGGAACACCGATGTCGGTGTCCCCTTCGTCATGTGCCCCCTGGAGGATTCGAACCTCCGCACCCGGCTCCGGAGGCCGGTGCTCTATCCCCTGAGCTAAGGGGGCGCTGTCGCGAGAACAACTGTAGCAGGGGTGGCGGGGTACTCGTCCCATGCTTCACACACCGCGTCCGATCCTCGAATCCGGTGGTGTCACCGCGCTCGGCGCGGGTAGTGTCGCGGTCGTGAACGCCCTTCCCACACGGGTTCTCGTCGTTGAGGACGACGAGGTGATCCGCGAACTCATCCGCCTCAACCTCGAACTGGAGGGGTTCGAGGTGTTCACCGCCACGGACGGGCAGGACTGCCTGGACCAGGTCGGGCACGTTCGACCCGACGTCATCACCATGGACGTGATGATGCCCCGGCTCGATGGGTGGACCGCCGTCGAGCGCCTGCGCGCCGATGGATACGAGCAGTGCGTCGTCATGGTGACCGCCCGTGCGCAGGCCGATGATCGTAGGCGTGGTGAACGGATCGGCGTCGACGACTACCTCACCAAACCCTTCGACCCCGACGAACTGGTCGACCGGATCCACGCCCTGTTCCGTGGGGACGATGATGGAGTGGGGGGAGCCGAGTGACCCCACGTGTTCTGGAGAGCCTCGTCCGGCGGGCGGCACGACGTGCCTTCGACATCGACGACGTCGACATCCCCTTCGTCTGGCCGCGCGCCGACCAGGCAGAGGAACCGGCCGACGCCGCCGTGGCCTTGCCGCCCCGTCTGGTGGGTCGCCTAGGCGGCCGACTCCCCAAAGGCCGGGACGACGCACACCGCCTCATGGTGTGTGGACGCATCATCGCCCAGGTCGACTCCATGGCGGAGGAAGGCGTGGTCGAGGCCGACTTCACCGACGTATCGGGTGATCGACGGGGTTTCGTCAACCTCACCTTCACCTGCCCTCAGAGACAGAACCTGCTCGAAGCCGCCGCTGACGGCCCTCGATTCCTCACCGGTCGCCCCTGGGACGGGGCGGGGGAGTGGCCGTGGACACGGCTGCACGAAGCCGGTCCCGTGGCGCAGGCCCGCCGTTACGCTCGCACCGATGCCCGGGCCAGGATCGCCATGGCCGTGGGCTCGGTGCCTCCGCCACCGGGCCCCTCCGACGAGACCTCCTGGCGCGACCGCTACCTGGACGCCGAACGCGTCGACCTGTACACCCCGGCCGGTCGCCTACTGGGTCGGATCGGTGAGGACAGCGCCAGGGTGGCCTTTTGCCGCTCGCTCCCCGAACGCCCTCGGGAGAATGAGACCACGGGTCGGAACCTTCCGGTACTGCCCTCCGCCGAACACCCCGGCGCGTGGATCCGGCTCACCGAGGACAACCCGGCCTTTCGCATGCGTTACGCCCACGCCCACGCGTTGAGCAGCCTGCGCTGGAGACGCGACATCCTTTCCCATACGGGCGGGGAACCCCGAACGCGGTGTCGACACCGAGAGAACACGAAGGTGCGCCGTTTGCTCTTCGATGGTCCGGGGGTCCTGGACACGGCGGCGCGCCGAGAGGAACCCCATATTCTGGTCAGATACCTGGAGGCGCTGACCAGTGCCTACGATGAGTGGCGGAGGAGTTCCACCACCGAGGACGAACCCACCAGGGCCGTCCTCGATCCGGCGGTGCCCGCGGCCGTCGCCGGTGTCCTGGGCACCGGACTCTTCCTTCTCGGGGTGTCTGCGCCCACAAGGCTGTAGAGCCCCTGTTCCCCGCGGAACACGGGGACGGAGCCCGAGCCCTGTGTTCCGATCGGTTTAGTGGACAATGGGTGGGGTCCCCGTACATCGCCACCGGAGCCGACCCGCACCCGGCCGCGGACACAGCACCGCCGAAGACGTACGCAGCATCACCACGCAAACACGAAGGCCCAGCCGAAAGACCGCTATGAGCCGCTACGCCCACCCCGCAGGATCCCGTCACGCGGAGATCCTGCCGGAGGACAACCCACCGCTTCCGCCCGAGGACCTGAACTCCCTGGACGAACGCGTGTGGCCCGCCACCTCGCGCCGTCTGGACGGAGAACTCACCGTGGGCGGTGTCGGCGTCCGTACCCTTGCCACCGAGTACGGCACCCCGCTCTTCGTCATGGACGAGGAGGACTTCCGCTCCCGCGCCCGTGACTACTCCACGGCCTTCGCCGACGCCGACGTCTACTACGCGGGCAAGGCCTTGCTGACCAAGGCGATCGCCCGGTGGGTGATCGAGGAGGGGCTCAAACTCGACGTGTGCTCCGGTGGAGAGTTGGCGGTGGCCTTGGCCGCGGGCGTGCCCCCCGAGCGCATCGGTATGCACGGCAACAACAAGTCGGTGGCCGAACTGCGCCGCGCCGTGGAGGTCGGAGTCGGTCGGATCATCGTGGACTCCCTCGACGAGATCGAGCGCTTGGAGGCCGTGGCCGCCGAGGTCGGCGCCCGCCCCAAGGTCCTCATCCGTGTCACCACCGGGGTGGAGGCCCACACCCATGAGTTCGTCGCCACCGCGCACGACGATCAGAAGTTCGGGTTCGCGATGAGTACCGGCGCCGCCGCCGAGGCGGTCCGACGGGTCCTCGCCACCGAGCGCCTGGAACTGGTCGGTCTGCATTCGCACATCGGATCGCAGATCTTCGACACCTCCGGATTCGAGGTCGCCGCTCGGCGCGTGACCCGTTTCCTCGCCCAGATCCACGAGGAACTGGACGTCACCCTGGCCGAACTCGACCTTGGCGGCGGCCTGGGCATCGCCTACACCTCCGATGACGACCCGCTGGACCCCAAGACCATCGCCGAGAGCCTCACCGCGATCGTGCGGCGCGAGACCTCCGACGCCGGGCTGCCCATGCCGCGCATCGCGGTCGAACCGGGGCGCGCCATCGCCGGCCCCGCCGGTATCACCGTCTACGAGGTCGGCACCGTCAAGGACGTGGAGGGCATCCGCACCTACGTCAGCGTCGATGGTGGCATGAGCGACAACATTCGCACCGCCCTGTACGGCTCCGAGTACACCGGTCGTCTGGTCTCTCGGGTCAGCGACGCCGAGCCGATGCTCTCCCGCCTGGTCGGCAAGCACTGCGAGAGCGGCGACATCATCGTGCACGACCTATACCTGCCCGCCGACCTGCGGCCGGGCGACCTGGTGGCGGTGGCCGCCACGGGCGCCTACTGCTACTCCATGGCGAGCAACTACAACCACCTGCCCCGCCCCGCCATGGTGGCGGTCCGGGACGCTGATGCACGGGTCATCGTGCGCAGGGAGAACGAGGAGGACCTCCTCCGCCTCGACGTCGGCTGAATCGTTCGCCCCATGGGCACCGGAGGGTGCCCGGAAAGGTCGGACACGAGAGAAGTGGGAGTCATGCCCAAATGGCGATGAAGGTGGCGCTGCTCGGATGCGGTGTCGTGGGCTCGGAAGTGGTCCGCCTGGTCAACGAGCAGTCCGAGGAACTGGCCGCGCGGATCGGCACACCGATCGAGATCGGCGGTATCGCGGTACGCCGGTTGGACCGCGACCGCGGGGTCGATCCGGCGCTGCTGACCACCGACGCCACGGCGCTGGTCACCCGCTCGGACATCGACGTCGTGGTGGAGGTGATCGGTGGGATCGAACCGGCCCGCTCGCTCATCCTCACCGCGATCAAGGCCGGTAAGTCCGTGGTCACGGCCAACAAGGCCCTGCTGGCCGAGGACGGGCAGACCCTGCACTCCGCGGCCCGCGAGGCCGGAGTGGACCTGTACTACGAGGCGTCCGTGGCCGGAGCCATTCCGCTGCTACGTCCGCTGCGCGACTCCCTGGCCGGGGACAAGGTCAACCGGGTCCTGGGCATCGTCAACGGCACCACCAACTACGTGCTGGACCGGATGGACTCCCTGGGCTCCTCCTTCACCGAGGCCTTGGACGAGGCGCAGAGTCTGGGGTACGCCGAGGCCGATCCCACCGCGGACGTGGAGGGCTTCGACGCAGCCGCCAAGGCGGCGATCCTGGCCCGCTTGGCGTTCCACACCCAGCGGGTGACCGCCGCGGACGTGCACCGAGAGGGGATCACCGGGGTTTCCGCCGGTGACATCGCCAGTGCCCGGGCCATGGGATGCGTCGTCAAACTCCTGGCGATCTGCCAGCGTTCGCAGGACGGCGAGTCCGTGGGTGTGCGCGTACACCCGGTGATGCTGCCCTTGGAGCACCCCTTGGCCGGTGTCAAGGAGGCCTACAACGCGGTGTTCGTGGAGGCCGAGTCGGCCGGTCGCCTGATGTTCTACGGGGCCGGGGCCGGGGGCACCCCCACCGCCAGTGCCGTCCTGGGCGACCTGGTGGCGGTGTGTCGCAACCGGATGGCTCAGACCTCGGTGGCCGAGGGCGGACACGACACCGGTCTGCCGGTGCACGACATGGGCCGGACCATCACCAGTTATCACGTGGCGCTGGACGTGGCCGACCGGCCGGGCGTGCTCTCCAAGGTCGCCGAGATCTTCGCCGACCACGGGGTCTCCATCAAGAACGTGCGCCAGGAAGGCAGCGGAGACGACGCCCAACTGGTGCTGGTCAGCCACCCCGCGCCGGACGCCGCGCTCAGCAGCACGGTCGAGCGACTCAGTGTCCATCCGATGGTCCGTGAGGTGGCCAGCGTGATGCGGGTGGAGACCTTCCAGGATTGAACCGGACAAGGGCCCGCCCGTGTCCTGGGCGGGCCACGCCGTCCACATCATGGGACCACGGTGCTCGGGAGGCAAGACATCCCAGGCCCAGACATAGACTCTGTACCAGTGAGTGGTTCGTCTTCGTGGCGCACTCACCGACATCCCCTGAGCGCACCGCCCACCGGCCGCGCTTCAAGTGAAACCACATCCACCCGAAAGGGACACCGTCGTGAGCATGGCACGGGCGTGGCGAGGCCTCGTCGAGGAATACCGCGACCGCCTTCCCGTCAACGAGAACACCCCCGTCGTCACCCTCCAGGAGGGCAACACGCCGCTGCTGCCCGCCACGCGCGTGTCCCAGATCACGGGCTGTGAGGTCCTCCTCAAGGTCGAAGGCCTCAACCCCACCGGTTCCTTCAAGGACCGCGGCATGACCATGGCCATTTCCAAGGCCGCTGAGGACGGTGCCAAGGCGGTCATCTGCGCCTCCACCGGCAACACCAGCGCCAGCGCCGCCGCCTACGCCATCCGTGCCGGCATGACCTGCGCCGTCCTGGTGCCCCAAGGAAAGATCGCCATGGGCAAGCTCGCCCAGGCACTCGTGCACGGCGCCCGCCTGCTCCAGGTCGACGGCAACTTCGACGACTGCCTGGAATTGGCCCGCAAGCTCAGCGTCGACTACCCGGTCGCCTTGGTGAACTCGGTCAACCCCTACCGTCTCCAAGGACAGAAGACCGCCGCGTTCGAGATCGTGGACGCCTTGGGGGACGCCCCCGACGTCCACTGCATCCCCGTGGGCAACGCCGGCAACATCACCGCCTATTGGATGGGCTACACCGAGTACGCCAAGGACGGAGTGTCCACCAAGGCCCCGCGCATGCTCGGCTTCCAGGCCAGTGGCTCCGCGCCCATCGTCGATGGCGCCCCGGTGACCAGCCCCAGCACCATCGCCACCGCCATTCGGATCGGCAACCCGGCCTCCTGGAAGCTCGCCGAACAGGCCCGGGACGAGTCCGGTGGTGCCATCGACAAGGTCACCGACCGCCAGATCATGGCCGCCTACAAGCTCTTGGCGGCCGAGGAGGGCGTCTTCGTCGAACTCGCCTCCGCCGCGAGCGTCGCCGGTCTCCTGCAGGCGGTGGAGGCCGGACGGGTCGCCAGGGGCAGCCGGGTGGTGTGCACCGTCACCGGCAATGGCCTCAAGGACCCCGACTGGGCCCTGGCCGGCGCGTCCTCCGCCACCACCGTCCCCGTCGACGCCCAAGCCGCGGCCCAGGCCTTGGGCCTTGCTTGATCCGGGCCGAAGCGAAGCGGAGGCCCAAAAGGAAGCACTGATGACCCCACCACGCCCTGTCCGGGTTTCCATCGACGCCCCGGCCACCAGCGCCAACCTCGGGCCCGGCTTCGACGCCCTCGGGTTGGCCGTCCAGTTGTACAACCGATTCCACGTCGCGTTGCGTCAAGACGACGAACTCCACGTCGACGTCGAGGGCCTGGGTGCGGGCGAGGTCCCCCTGGACCATCGCCACCTCGTCGTACGGGCCATGCGCGAGGCCTTCGACCGGGCAGGGGAGAAGCTTCCCGGCCTGGACCTGCGCTGTGAGAACCGGATTCCGCACGCTCGCGGGCTCGGCTCCTCCTCATCGGCGATCGTGGGCGGGATCGCCGCAGCGGCCGCGTTGATGGGCCGTACCGGGCCCGATGGTGGCCCGGATCGCGACTGGATCTATCAGATCGCCGCGGACATGGAGGGCCACCCCGACAACGTGGCCCCCTGCGTCTTCGGGGGATACACCGTCGCCTACCGTGACGGCGCCTCCTGGGGTGTCGTACGGACGATCCCGGACGAACGGATCCTCCCGGTACTGTGCGTGCCAGGAGGGAAGCTTTCCACCGAACGTGCCCGGGGCCTGCTGCCGCAGGAGGTCGACCACGTCGACGCGGCCTTCAACGCGGGGCGCGCCGCGTTGATGACCGCGGCCGTTTGTGGCCACCCCGAAGCCCTGTACGCGGCGACGGAGGATCGGCTACATCAGTCCTACCGAGCGCCCGCCATGCCACGTACCCTCGCTCTCATCGGTGACCTGCGAGAACATGAGAAACTTCCCGCGGTCGTCTCCGGTGCGGGCCCTACCGCGCTGGTATTGTGCACGGTGTCGGAGGGTCGGGCTCGGGTGGATTCGCCGGAAATCATCCGCCAGATTGATTCGATTGCCCGAAGGGCGGGTAATGATTGGGACATACGCCCCCTGCACGTTGAGCCGGCGGGGGTGTCGGCCCCATCTCCCCATCCGTAGCATCTGTGTCGAGGAATAGCCGTGGCCTCTGGTGATGTTAGGCTTGGTGAAGCACCAGATGCCCCGTCACGGGGCGTGTGCTCATCCGCCACAGCGGCTTCCGCGTCCCATACTCCGGCGGTCCGATCTCTCGATCAGTCGGAAGCGGTGGCCAAAGTGTCGAGTCCGCGGTTCTTCCGCGACTGTGCCCACGTCTTCAAAGTCCGCTCCTCCTTGGATGAGCGTGCCACCATGGTCGACGGGCATCACCTCCGAGCCAACCGCCCCGACGTCTGGCTGTACCCAGATCCCGCCGCGATCGGGTAGGGGACCGACAACGCCGGTTCTCGACATCCACGTGGGGCAAGCCCTACCCGGCCCCTGCCGGTTCGCACCATCGGGCCGGCCGCTCAGGCACAACGCCGACGGCCGACGCCCGCTCCTTGGGAAGGACCCTTAGTGAGCGACACCACCGAACTCCGAACGGACGCGGCGGTCGACAGCAACAAGAGCGCCGCGGCCTCCGCGGAGGCCGGCGAAACCGCGCCGTCGGGTGCGACCCGGTCCCGCGCGGCCACGCGTGGCACCGGGCTCGCCGCCCAGCGACTCCCCGAGCTCCAAAAGCTCGCGTCGAGTATGGGCATCACCGGTACGGGGCGTATGCGTAAGAGCGACGTCATCGCGGCGATCGAGGCCAAACAGGGTGGTCCTGTGGCCCCCGCGAGGCCGAAGTCCGCAAAGAAAACCGACACCGCCCCCAAGGCCGGTAAGGTCGAGGACACCGACGGCCCGACCGAATCCCGGGCTCCCTCCCCATCGGGCGAGCAGGAGGCCCAGGGCGAGAGCACGGGTGAGCGGTCGTCAGACCAGGCCGTGGCCGATTCTCAGGGTGGGAAGGGTGACAAGCCCTCCCGTAACCGTCGTTCGTCCCGCAAGCGCGGGGACGACTCCGGTGAGCAGCCCCGGGCGGTGGACGGCACCGACTCCTCAACCTCCGCGAGCAGCGTGACCAAAACATCCAGCACCCCCCAGAAGAACGGCCCCGACTCCGAGGACCGTGACACCAGGTCCGGACAGGGTCGCGAGCGCCAGCGCAACCGTCGCAATCGCAACCGCGGCGGTGACGACCAGAACGCCAACAACAACTCCGACCGTCAGCACGGCGGTGGCGGCGGCCAGAACCAGGGCCGCAACAACAACGACGATGACGACTTCGGCGGACGCCGTCGGGGTCGGCGTCGGGACCGGCGGGACCGGCGGGGTCGTGGTGGTGGTCAGGAAGCGGATCCGGTGATCGGCGAGGACGACGTCCTGCTGCCGGTGGCGGGCATCCTCGACATCCTGGACAACTACGCCTTCGTTCGTACGACCGGCTACCTGCCCGGACAGAGCGACGTCTACGTCTCCTTGGCTCAGGTCCGCAAGTACGGCCTGCGCAAGGGCGACCACGTCATCGGGGCGGTCCGCCAGCCCAAGGAGGGCGAGCGGCGGGAGAAGTTCAACGCCTTGGTGCGGCTGGACTCGGTCAACAACATGTCTCCCGACCAGGCCAAGGGGCGCCAGGAGTTCTCCAAGCTCGTCCCGCTCTACCCGCAGGAGCGTCTGCGGCTGGGGGCCGG
>NZ_ANBD01000149.1 GCF_000341005.1 Nocardiopsis alkaliphila YIM 80379
ACCACGCGCATCATCGACCTGGTCGCCCCGATCGGTAAGGGCCAGCGCGGTCTCATCGTCTCTCCGCCCAAGGCCGGTAAGACGATGGTGATGCAGGCGATCGCCAACGCCATCACCGAGAACAACCCCGAGTGCTACTTGATGGTGATCCTCGTGGACGAACGTCCCGAAGAGGTCACCGACATGCAGCGCACGGTCAAGGGCGAGGTCATCCACTCGACCTTCGACCGCCCGGCCGAAGACCACACGGTCGTCGCGGACCTGGCGATCGAACGCGCCAAGCGTCTCGTGGAGATGGGCATGGACGTGGTCGTCCTGCTCGACTCCATCACCCGCCTGGGCCGTGCCTACAACCTGGCGGCCCCCGCCAGCGGACGCATCATGTCCGGTGGTGTGGACTCCACCGCCCTGTACCCGCCCAAGCGCTTCTTCGGCGCGGCCCGCAACATCGAGGGCGGCGGCTCGTTGACCATCCTGGCCACCGCGCTGGTCGAGACCGGTTCGCGTGCCGACGAGGTGATCTTCGAGGAGTTCAAGGGCACCGGCAACATGGAGCTCAAGCTCAACCGGTCCCTGGCGGACAAGCGGATCTTCCCGGCCGTGGACGTGGACGCCTCCAGTACCCGTAAGGAGGAGATCCTGATGTCGGCCGAGGAGTTGAACGTCGTGTGGAAGCTCCGTCGGGTGCTGCACGCGCTGGACACCCAGCAAGCGATCGAGCTGCTCCTGGACAAGATGAAGGAGTCCAAGAGCAATGCCGAGTTCTTGATGCAGATCCAGAAGACGACGGTGGGCCCGGAGCGCTGACGCGCCTGAGCCCGAACGAGGGCGGCCCTCTTCCCACAGGGAAGGGGGCCGTTCCTCTTTCAACGCCCTATTTCCCGGTGATCTTGCTCCCAGCGCCCATGTTAACGCTAACATGGGCGCTGGGAGCAAGATCACCGCTATAGGGGCGGGATTGGGTACTTGGTACCAGGTGGTGGAGCGGGCGGCCACCATCACGCGGCCGGGAAAGGGGGACCACCGGCAGCCGCCCGACCAGCACAACCCACACCCCACCTGACGCGCTCCGAACCCACCTGGCAGCCGCCCGACAACCACGACTCCCACCCCAGGCGCCCGCCTCCCCACCCACCCCATTCCAGCCAACGCGCACGGATCCCCGCCCTGGATTCCCTCACCGCCCTGGGCGCTCCCCCGACCTCGGGCCGGTCACCTTGTTCTAATGGCTGGTCCGTCGGGACCGGGACGAACCGATGCCCAGCACGATGCACGAGGCCGACCGCTTGAAGAAGGCCGGGAACCGGCCGCTCGAAGGAGGATGGGGAATAAGGACTGGTCTCGACACGGTTGTCGGTCTGGCAAACTGGTAGATGGGATAGGTCCGTCCTTCCACTCGGAAGAGCACGCCACCCCGTTTACCTGGATCGTCGCGGCACCGGTTCGCGCATGGCATCGACATCGTTCCACCTCCGACGGTGGTGCGGTCGTCCTGCGTCCGGCGGTCGCGCTCAAGCAAGGAGACACACATGCAGGCCGACATCCACCCGGAATACGTCGCGACCGAGGTGACCTGCACCTGCGGGGCCAACTTCATCACGCGTAGCACCATCACCGAGGGCAAGTTGCGCGCCGACGTGTGCTCCGAGTGCCACCCGTTCTACACCGGCAAGCAGAAGATCCTCGACACCGGTGGTCGGGTCGCCCGCTTCGAGAAGCGCTTCGGCAAGCGCAAGTAGCGCTGCCCTTCGGTTCGGTGGCCTGTCCCCATGGGGGTCTCGCCACCGGACCGGACGCGTCCCCGTACGGGGAGACAGGCACAGGGCGGACGAGAAGACGGGAATGGGAAAGTGAAGCTGGACGACCTGCTAGGGGAGTACTACGAGCTGGAACAGCGGCTCGCCGACCCCGAGGTGCACGCGGACCCGGCCGAGGCACGCAGGCTGGGCAAACGCTACTCTCAGCTCACCCCGATCATCGAGACCTACCGCCAGCTCAAAGAAGTCGAAAGCGACATCGAGGCCGCGCGTGAGTTGGCCGCCGAAGACTCCTCCTTCACCGAGGAGGCCGACCGGCTGACCATCCAGGCCGAGGAGCTCACCGAGCGCCTGCGCGTGCTGCTCGTCCCGCGTGACCCCGCCGACGACAAGAACCTCATCATGGAGGTCAAGGCCGGCGAGGGCGGTGAGGAGTCCGCGCTGTTCGCCGGTGACCTGGTCCGCATGTACCTGCGCTACGCCGAGCGTCAGGGGTGGAAGACCGAGGTCATCGACGCCACCCACTCCGATCTGGGCGGCTACAAGGACATCACGATCGCCTTCAAGAACAAGGGCACCCCCGAACCCGGGGCGGGTGTGTGGCCGATGCTCAAGTTCGAGGGCGGTGTCCACCGGGTCCAGCGAGTACCCGTCACCGAGTCCCAGGGCCGCATCCACACCTCCGCCGCAGGGGTGCTGGTCGTGCCCGAGGCCGAGGAGATCGAGATCGAGGTCCACGAAAAGGACCTGCGCATCGACGTCTACCGTTCATCCGGCCCCGGTGGCCAGAGCGTCAACACCACCGACTCCGCGGTCCGTATCACGCACCTGCCGACCGGCATCGTGGCCTCCTGCCAGAACGAGAAGAGCCAGCTCCAGAACAAGGAGCAGGCCATGCGTATCCTGCGCGCCCGGCTCTACGCCGAGGCCCAGGCCAGCGCCGACGCCGAGGCCTCCGCCGAACGCAAGAGCCAGGTCCGCACCGTGGACCGCTCCGAGCGCGTGCGCACCTACAATTTCCCCGAGAACCGTATCTCCGACCACCGGGTCGGCTACAAGGCCTACAACCTCGACCAGGTCCTCGACGGGGACATGGGCGGGGTGGTCAAGGCCTTGGTGGACGCGGACACCAAGGAGAGGCTCGAAGCCGCGCAATCGTCATGAACTTCCTACTCGACGAGGTCGCCCGCGCCACGCTCAGACTCGCGGAAGCGGGTGTGGCCTCACCACGTACGGACGCCGAGGAGCTCGCGGCGTTCGTGCACGGTGTCCGTCGAGGGGAACTCCACGCGGTGGCCGATGCCGACTTCGACGCCCGTTACTGGGAGTGCGTCTCCCGGCGTGAGGCCCGCGAACCGTTGCAGCACATCACCGGGCGAGCCTACTTCCGTTACCTGGAACTCCAGGTCGGTCCGGGGGTCTTCGTGCCCCGCCCCGAGACCGAGATCATGGTGGACTGGGCCATCGAGACCCTGCGCGCCATGGACGTGGCGGACCCCCTGGTGGTGGACCTGGGTGCCGGATCGGGCGCCATCGCCATCTCCATCGCCCAGGAGGTACCGCGTTCACGGGTGCACACCGTGGAACTCGACCAGGAGGCGCTACGTTGGACCCGGCGCAACATCGAGGCCAGCGGGCACGCCGATCGGGTGACGGCCCACCAAGGCGACATGCGCACGGCCCTGCCCGAACTCAACGGCCACGTGGACCTGCTCATCAGCAATCCGCCCTACGTGCCCACCCGGGAGGCCCACACCATCCCTCCCGAGGTGCGCGACTACGACCCGGCTCCCGCGCTGTGGTCGGGTGAGGACGGCCTGGACATGATCCGAGACCTGGAGGCGGTCGGTCGTAGGCTGCTGCGCCCGGGCGGGTCCATGGCCATCGAACACCACGACGGTCAGGGTATCGACATCCCCTGGCTGTTCCCCGAGGACAAGGGCTGGCGCGATGTCCTCAACCGCAAGGACATGGCCAGGCGCGACCGATTCGTGGTCATGCGCCGGGCGGACGAGGACGACTGAGGGCCCCATCATCGTCCCAGCACATCCCCATCCCAGGGTCGGACCGACGTACCCGGCCGGTCGGACCCGCTCGAGATCGAGGTGAACGCAGGGTGAGCCGCATCTACGACTGCGCGGACGAGACCGCCCGCAAGGACGGCATCGCCGACGCCGCCTCTGCGGTACGCCGAGGCGAACTCGTGGTTCTGCCGACGGACACCGTGTACGGCATCGGCACCGACGCCTTCAGCCCGAAGGCGGTCGCGCGATTGCTGGAGACCAAGGGGCGGGGCCGCGACATGCCACCGCCGGTGTTGGTGGGCTCCATTCGCGCCGCCACCGCCCTGATCGACGACCTGGGCAACCACGGCCGGGACCTGATGGAGGAGTTCTGGCCCGGCCCGCTCACCCTGGTGTGCACCGCGACCCCCAGCCTGTCCTGGGACCTGGGCGACACCAAGGGCACGGTGGCCGTGCGCATGCCGATGGATCCGGTGGCCCTGGAGCTGCTCAAGGAGACCGGTCCGATGGCGGTCAGCAGCGCCAACAAGTCGGGACGGCCGGCAGCCGTGAACGCTGGGGAGGCCATCGAACAGCTCGGTGACGAGGACGTGGCGGTCTACCTGGACGGTGGCCAGAGCGAGAGCCCGGTGGCCTCCACCATCGTCGACCTCACCTACGCGGTGCCACGGGTACTGCGTTCGGGCGCCATCTCGATCGATCGGTTGCGCGCGGTGTGCGGAACCGTCATCGGCGAACTGCGCAAGGGTACCGTCAAGCCGAAGCAGGAACGGGAACAGGAGAGCGGCGAGCCCGAGGAGGCGGGTGAGGGCGCGGGGGAGCAGACTCGGCCGACCTCCGCCACCGAGGAGGAGACCTCTCAGAGCAGCGACCGTTCCGAGAACTAGAGGGGCCGTCCCGTGCGGGAGTACGCGCTCACCTTCGTCATCGCCGTGGCGGTGACCTACCTGCTCGTTCCGTTGGTGCGTCGGTTGGCGATCGCCTTCGGTGCGGCTCCCCCGGTGCGGGACCGCGACGTGCACACCGAACCCATTCCGCGGCTGGGCGGACTCGCCATCTACGGTGGGTTCGCGGCGGCGCTGTTGATCTCCGCGCAACTGCCGCACCTACAGAACGTGTTCGTCGCCAAGACCTGGATCGGTCTGTTGCTGGCGGGTGGCCTGATCACCGTGATCGGCGTCATCGACGACCGCTGGGGAATGGACGCCCTGAGCAAATTGGCCGGGCAGATCGCCGCCGCGGGCATCCTCGTGTGGCAGGGGGTGCAGCTACTGTGGCTGCCGCTGCCCGGAACACAGCTCTCCCTGGGGCCCTGGCTCGGGGCGATGGTGTCGATCCTGCTCATCGTGGTGACCATCAACGCGGTCAACTTCGCCGACGGGTTGGACGGTCTGGCCGCGGGCATCGTCGGTATCTCCTCCTTGGCCTTCTTCGCGTACTACTACGTGGTCGCGGTCGAGCAGGGATTCGTCCGACAGTCCTACCCGGCGATGATCGCCATCATCTTGGCCGGTACCTGTGTGGGCTTCCTGTTCCACAACTTCCATCCGGCCCGTGTGTTCATGGGCGACACCGGATCGATGCTGCTGGGGTTGTTGTTGACCTCCATCACCATCACCGTGACCGGGCAGTTCGACGCCAACACCGCCAGGGAGGAGTTCAATTCCTCCGGCCTGGTCGTCTTCCTGCCGATCCTGCTGCCGCTGTTGGTGATCGCGCTACCGTTGGCCGACCTGGTACTGGCGGTGCTGCGGCGGACCCTGGCGGGAAAGTCGCCCTTCGCGCCGGACCGGGGGCACCTGCACCATCGTTTGTTGGACATGGGACACACCCACACTCGCGCGGTACTGCTGATGTATCTGTGGGCGGGGATCGTCGCCTTCGCCGCGGTAGCGCTGTCGATCTTCGACTCCCCGTTCATCGTGTTGACGGTCACCGTGTTGGTCGCCACCTGTGCCGTCGGTCTCATCGCGTTGCCACGACTGCGCCGTCGCGGACTGTTGCCCTGGGATCGGGAAAACGGTGCGGACAGAACTTCAGATCACCATCGGTCAACCGATGGATAAAAGCACGGTCACGTTCGGGACCAAAGGTCCTTCTGCTGATCCGTATGTGCACAGGTGCGAGGTTCGAGGTGTATGTGTCCAAGGTGACACAAGGCTCGAAGGCCTCCGAGAACGTGGCTTTCGTGAAGCGTTAAGAGTGCGTTAAGGAACCCCTGGATTTACGACCGAAAACCTTGTGATAGCTTTCACGAGCAGGTAACCACTGAACCCCACGGAGCTTCGTCATGCAGGGACACGACGCCCGGATCTTCCGCGGCGCCGCGCTTCCAGCGGCCGTTGTCGGTGCCCTGGCCATCGCGGTCTCGGCCCTGATCAGCGGCGTTGCCGGAGCTCTCAGTTCGGCCCTTGCGGTCGTGATCGTCCTCGCCTGCTTCGGTCTGGGGCAATGGGCGGTCATCGAAGTCACTCGGCGGAACAAGGATCTGTTCCTTGCCGCCAACATGCTCGGTTTCGTCGTCAAGATGACCGTGCTGGGTGTTCTTCTGGTGACACTGGGTCGTAGTGACCTCATCGCCGAGTTGGACAGCAACGCCTTCGTCTACAGCGCGTTGGTCGTCGTCCTGGCCTGGCTCGGTGGTCAGATGCGCGCGATCTCCAAGGCCAAGATGCTGCACGTGGACCCGTCCGAGAGTTCGGAGAACACGTGATGGGGTGCCCCGCCGTGGCCCGCCGGGGTGGGCGTAATAACCTGTTCCACAGCAGGCGGGCAGCCACGTTCCAGCCGAGCCCCACATGCTATATTCCGGAGCGAGATGAGCGACGAACCGACCGAGAAGGTGGACTCCAGCGCGCCCCCGGCGCCTCGGGAGGCCGATGGTTGGGCGCTCTTCTCCACTCTCCTCGCGGGAGTTCTCGTGTGGAGCGGGATCGGCTGGGGCCTGGACCGACTTCTGGGTTTCCAAGCGCTCTTCCTGCCCATCGGGGCGGTTCTGGGCTTGGTCGGCGCGGTCGTCTTGATCGTCGCCAAGACCCGCCAGGTCTGAACTCTTCCGCCAGAGCGATGACACCACGGGAAACCGTGGTGGCCTGCTCTGCCACAACCATCAACGAGGCTTTCTTGCGTCACGACGAAAGGATTCGCCGTGAGTGCTGACGTGCGCATTCTCGCGGCCGAACCGGGTTGCCATCTTTTCAGCGGCTGCGGGTTCGAGGCCCCCACCATCGGGATGTTCTTTCCCGAACCGTGGATCACCGGCATCCCCGGCACCACAGGAATCGACCTGTACCTGGTTCTGCTGCTGATCGCTCTCGGTGCCGTCCTGCTCCTGTGGTCGTGGTTCAGCAAGAAGCTGAGCCTCGTCCCCGGTCGCAGGCAGGGCATCGGTGAGATGCTCGTGCTGTTCATCCGGGACCAGATCACCCGGCCCACCATGGGGGCCAAGGGTGACGGCTTCATCCCGCTGATGACCGCGATCTTCACCTTCATCCTGTTGATGAACTTCACCGGTCTCATCCCCGGTCTGCTCCCGGTCAACAGCGACCTGTCGTTCCCGGCGATGCTCGCCGGCTTCATCTTCATCCTGACCTTGATCATCGGTATGAAGAAGCAGGGCGGCTGGGGTTACATCAGGAACCAGATCTTCCCCCCGGGGATGCCCAAGCCGATCTACGTGCTGGTCACCCCGATCGAGATCCTCTCGGTCTTCGTCATCCGCCCGGTGACGCACGCCCTGCGTCTGTTCGCGACCATGTTCGCGGGCAGCCTGCTGCTGGCCGTGTTCGCCTATGGCGGCTGGTACATGCTGAACGTCACGGCCGAACCGGCCCTGGCCGCCCTCTCGGTGGTCTACTCCGGTGCCGCGCTGCTCGGCTACATCGCCTTCTTCGTCTTCGAGATCCTGATCATGGCCGTCCAGGCGTTCATCTTCACGCTGCTGGCGAGCCTGTACATCAACCAGTCCCTCGAAGCAGCTCACTAAAAGAACCCCTCGCACCGGCCCCGGCACCCTCGCCGGGGCGGTGAAAGGTGTAAAGACCCGCCCACCCCGGCGCACTGACCTATTGCGAACCGCAACGCCGGACGTCGAGTAAAGGGAAACACAATGGACATCGCCGCTATCGAAGGCAGCATCAACACCGTCGGCTACGGCATCAGCGTCATCGGCGCCGGTATCGGTGTCGGTCTCGTGTTCGGTATGGGTATGCAGGCCATCGCCCGCCAGCCCGAGGCCCGCGGCCCGCTGCAGACCAACATCTTCCTGGGCTTCGCGCTCATCGAGGCCCTCGCGATCCTGGGCTTCGTCCTCGCGTTCGCCATTGGCGGCTAAGGCACTCCTGCCAACCGTTTTTGATGGCGACTGACGCGAAGGAGGGCTGACCATGTTGTTGGAGCTGGCAGCCGATTACAACATTTTGCGGATCGACCCGGTGAAGGCCGCCTTCGGTGCGATCGCACTCGCCGTGGTCTACTTCTTTGTGGCCCGCAAGGCGGTCCCCAAGGTCATGAAGGTCCTCGACGAGCGTCACGACGCCATCGAGGGCGGCATCGAGCGGGCCAAGCGCGCCGAGGCCGAGGCCGAGGAGATCCGCCAGCAGTACCGCGACAAACTCGAAGAGTCCCACCGCGAGTACGCGCAAGAACTCGAGAAGGCCAAGGAGCAGCGCGCGGCGATCATCGCCGAGGCCCGCGAGGAGGCCCAGGTCGAGGCCAAACGGATCATCGACGCCGCCAAGGCGCAGATCGAGGCCGACCGACAGCAGGCCTTCGTTCAGCTCCGTGGTGAGATCGGCACCCTGTCCACTGAGCTCGCGAGCCGCATCGTCGGTGAGACGCTCGGTGACGGCGCCGCCCAGACCCGGGTGGTGGACCGGTTCCTCGAGGAGCTGGAGAGCAGCGAGAGCACGAAGCAAGCCGAGGTGCGCTGATGCGTGGTATCAGCCGTAACTCCCTGGCTGAGGCGACCCGGCGCCTGGACTCCAACGTCTTGGCGTCGGCGGACGCCGCCCAGCACGCGGTCTCGCTCGGTGGCGAGCTCTTCGAGGTCGTCGCCCTGCTCGGCGACGAGCACTCCCTGCGCCGCTGGCTCGCGGACCAGGCCAACCCGGTGGAGAAGAAGACCGGCCTGATCGGTCAGATCCTCGAGGGCAAGGTGTCGCCGTCCACGGTCATCGTGGTCAACGACGTCGTGTCCCAACCGTGGGCGGGCCCCCGCGACATGGTGGACGCACTGGAACGCCTGGCGGTCTACGCGACCGTCGCCTCGGTGGAGGGCACCCGGCTGGACGAACTCGAGGACGAGCTGTTCCGGTTCGAGCGGATCGTCGTCGCCGAGCCGGAGCTGCGTGCGGCGCTCACCCGTGAGGGCGTGGCCGTCTCGCACCTGCACACCCTGGTCGAGAACCTGCTCTCGGGCAAGGTGAACTCCGCGACGCTGGCTCTGGTCAGCGAAGCGGTCACCCGTCCTCGGGGACGTACCCTGGAACAGGCGCTCGACAACTTCGGGCAGCTGGTCGCCGAGCGCGCCCAGCGCTACATCGCGGTGGTGCGCAGCGCGGTCCCGCTGAGTGAGGTCCACCAGGACCGTCTCCGGACGATTCTGCGGCGTAGGTACGGCCACGAGATCCACCTGAACATCGAGGTCGCCCCCGAAATCGTGGGTGGACTCTCCATCCAGGTGGGCGACGAGGTCATCGACGGCACCATCGCCGGGCGTATCGCTGAGGTCCAGCGCCGTCTGGCCGGCTGAGACGCGAAGACAAGCAAGCACGCACGGCGCCGGCCCGGCGCCATTTGAGAGCAAGGACAACGTAGAGATGGCGGAGCTGACGATCCGGCCGGATGAGATCCGGGACGCGCTACAGCGCTTCGTCCAGTCGTACGAGCCTGACACCACCCGCGCGGAAGAGGTCGGAACCGTCACCTACTCCGGTGACGGCATCGCCCGCGTCGGTGGCCTTCCCTCGGCGATGGCGAACGAGCTGCTGGAATTCGAAGACGGCACCCTGGGCATGGCCCAGAACCTCGAGATCGGTGAGATCGGTGTCGTCGTGCTGGGCGACTTCACCGGCATCGAGGAGGGGCAGAAGGTACGTCGTACCGGCAAGCTCCTCTCGGTCCCGGTGGGCGACAACTTCCTCGGCCGCGTGGTGGACCCCCTGGGCAACCCCATCGACGGCAAGGGTGAGATCGAGACGACTCAGAGCCGCGAGCTCGAGCTTCAGGCCGCGACCGTGATGGAGCGTCAGCCGGTCGGTGAGCCGCTCCAGACCGGTATCAAGTCGATCGACACCATGACCCCGGTCGGCCGTGGCCAGCGCCAGCTGGTCATCGGTGACCGGCAGACCGGTAAGACCGCGATCGGTATCGACGCGATCATCAACCAGAAGGCGAACTGGGAGACCGGCGACCCCTCCAAGCAGGTGCGTTGCATCTACGTCGCGGTCGGCCAGAAGGGCTCGACCATCGCCGGCGTGCGTGGTGCCCTCGAAGAGGCCGGCGCGATGGAGTACACCACCATCGTCGCTTCCCCGGCGTCCGACCCGGCCGGCTTCAAGTACCTCTCCCCGTACACCGGGTCGGCCCTGGGCCAGCACTGGATGTACGAGGGCAAGCACGTCCTCATCGTCTTCGACGACCTGACCAAGCAGGCCGAGGCCTACCGCGCGGTCTCCCTCCTGCTGCGCCGCCCGCCGGGCCGTGAGGCCTACCCGGGTGACGTCTTCTACCTCCACTCCCGGCTGCTGGAGCGCTGCGCGAAGCTCTCCGACGAGTTGGGCGCGGGTTCGATGACGGCCCTTCCGATCATCGAGACCAAGGCGGGCGACGTCTCGGCGTACATCCCCACCAACGTCATCTCGATCACCGACGGTCAGGTCTTCTTGAACTCGGACCTGTTCAACCAGGGCCAGCGTCCGGCGATCGACGTCGGTGTCTCCGTCTCCCGTGTCGGTGGTGCCGCGCAGACCAAGGCGACCAAGAAGGTCTCCGGTACCCTGCGGCTGAGCTTGGCCCAGTACCGTGAACTCGAGGCCTTCTCCGCCTTCGGTTCGGATCTGGACGCCGTCTCCAAGCAGCAGCTGGAGCGCGGTGCTCGAATGATGGAGCTGCTCAAGCAGGGGCAGTACTCGCCCTTCTCCATGGAGAAGACGGTCGTCTCGATCTGGATGGGTAACACCGGCCTGATCGACGAGGTCCCGGTCGAGGACGTCCGCCGTTTCGAGGAGGACTTCCTGTCCTACCTGGACCGCGAGCACAAGGGTGTCCTGGACACCATCCGCGAGACCGGCAAGTTCGAGAGCGAGGCCGAAAAGACCCTCGAGAGCGCCATCGAGAAGTTCAAGCAGAGCTTCCAGACCTCCGCGGGCAGCCTCCTGGGCACCGAAGCCGAGGCAGAGGCGCTCTCCGAGGAGAAGGTCGGCCAGGAGACCATCAAGGTCGCCAAGGGCGGGAAGTAACCCATGGGTGCACAGCTTCGCGTCTATCGCCGGAGGATCCGTGCGACGAAGGCGACGGCGAAGATCACCCGTGCGATGGAGCTGATCGCGGCCACGCGCATCACCAAGGCGCAGCGCGCGGCCGAGGCCGCAGGCCCCTACGCACGGGAGATCACGCGGGCGGTGTCCGCCCTCGCCAGCCGGGTGACCGACCACCCGCTGCTGACCGAGGCCGAGAACCCCACCCGTGCGGCCGTCTTGGTCATCACCAGTGACAAGGGTCTGGCCGGCGCCTTCTCGACCAACGTCATCAAGGAGGCCGAGTCCCTCACCCAGCTTCTTCGGGAGCAGGGCAAGGAGGTCCTCACCTACATGGTGGGCCGCAAGGGTGCGGCCTTCTACAAGTTCCGCGACCGTGAGGTCGAGCAGGCTTGGGAAGGCATCACCGAGCGTCCGACCTACGCGCACGCCCAGGAGATCGGCTCCACCCTGATGGAGAGGTTCTCCCAGGACACCGCCGAGGGTGGTGTCGACGAGATCCACGTGGTCTCCACGGAGTTCGTGTCGATGCTGACCCAGCGGGCGGGGGCGGTTCGCGCCCTTCCGCTGGAGGTGGAAGAGGTCGACGCGGAGGAACTCGAGGCGAGCCACGGTGGCCAGGCGCTGCCGCTCTACGAGTTCGAGCCCTCCGCGGAGGAGGTCTTGGACCAGCTGCTGCCGCAGTACGTGGTCAACCGGATCCACGCCTCCCTCCTGGAGTCGGCCGCCTCCCAGCAGGCGTCTCGTCGCGCGGCCATGAAGGCCGCGACCGACAACGCGGAAGAACTCGTCAAGAGCCTGACCAGTCTGGCCAACCAGGCACGTCAGGCCGAGATCACCAATGAGATCAGTGAGATTGTCGGCGGTGCCGATGCACTCTCTGGGTCCAGCGCGGGAAGTGAGTAAGAGAAGTGTCAACGACAGCTGAAGAGACGACCGGCGCCGGCACCGCCACCGGTCGGATCGCCCGGGTCACCGGCCCGGTCGTCGACGTGGAGTTCCCCGTCGGCTCCCTGCCTGCCATCTACAACGCCCTGCACACCGATGTGAGCATCGGTGGCACGGACAAGGTCATCACCCTGGAGGTCGCTCAGCACCTGGGCGACAACCTGGTCCGGGCGATCTCCCTCGCCCCGCAGGACGGCATGGTCCGTGGCGCCGAGGTGCGCGACACCGGCGCGCCCATCAGCGTGCCCGTCGGCGACATCGTCAAGGGCCACGTGTTCAACACCCTGGGCGAGTCCATGGACGTGCCCACGGCCGAGCTCGGTGTGACCGAGCGCTGGCCGATCCACCGCAAGGCCCCCTCCTTCGACCAGCTCGAGTCCAAGACCGAGATGATGGTCACGGGCATCAAGGTGATCGACCTGCTCACCCCGTACGTGCGCGGTGGGAAGATCGGTCTCTTCGGTGGCGCGGGCGTGGGCAAGACGGTGCTCATCCAGGAGATGATCACCCGTATCGCCCGTAACTTCGGTGGTGTGTCCGTGTTCGCCGGTGTCGGTGAGCGTACCCGTGAGGGTACGGACCTCTTCTTGGAGATGGACGAGATGGGGGTCCTCCAGGACACCGCGCTCGTCTTCGGTCAGATGGACGAGCCCCCGGGCACTCGTCTGCGCGTGGCGCTCTCGGCTTTGACGATGGCGGAGTACTTCCGTGACGTCCAGGGCCAGGACGTGTTGCTCTTCATCGACAACATCTTCCGTTTCACCCAGGCGGGTATGGAGGTCTCCACGCTGCTGGGCCGTATGCCCTCCGCCGTGGGTTACCAGCCCAACCTGGCGGACGAGATGGGTCAGCTGCAGGAGCGCATCACCTCCACGCGTGGTCACTCCATCACCTCGATGCAGGCGATCTACGTCCCGGCCGACGACTACACCGACCCGGCTCCGGCGACCACCTTCGCCCACCTGGACGCGACGACCGAGCTCTCCCGCCCGATCTCGCAGAAGGGCATCTACCCGGCGGTGGACCCGCTGGCCTCCTCCTCCCGCATCCTGGACCCGCAGTACGTGGGTGAGGAGCACTACCAGGTGGCCCAGCGGGTCAAGGAGATCCTGCAGCGCAACAACGACCTGCAGGACCAGATCGCCATCTTGGGTATGGACGAGCTGTCCGAAGAGGACAAGATCATCGTCAACCGGGCCCGCCGGATCGAGCGTTTCCTCTCGCAGAACATGTTCGTCGCCGAGAAGTTCACCGGCACCCCGGGCGTGTTCGTGCCGCTGGAGGAGACCATCGCCTCCTTCAAGGGTCTGTGCGACGGTGAGTACGACCACCTGCCCGAGCAGGCCTTCCTCGACGTCGGCAACATCGACATGGCCGTCGAGAAGGCCAAGAAGCTGCAGGAAGGCTAGGACTGCGCGTCAGGGCCCCCGAACGTCGAAATCGGGGGTGACGGGCGGGGCTAGTTCCCAGGCGGGGTCGAGTATCGATTCGTGCTCGACCTCGCCGAACCCACCCGCTAGCCGAGGAGTTTGTGGCAGTGTCGAAGAAGCTTTTCGTCGAGATCGTCTCTCCCGAACGTGAGATTTGGGCGGGCGAGGGCGACATGGTCATCGCGAAGACGGTCGAAGGTGAGATCGGTGTGCAGCCGGGCCACGTGCCGGTGCTGTCACTGCTCGCCCATGACGCGGTCGTTCGCGTTCTGGGCGCCCGTGAGACCGGTGAGGTCAAGGCCGCCGCCCATGGCGGGTTCGTCTCCGTTTCGGGTGAGGGCCGTATCTCCATCCTCGCCGAGACAGCCGAACTCGCCGAGGACATCGATGTGGATCGTGCGCGTCAGGCCCTGACGAGCGCGACCGAGGCGGGCGACAGCATCGCCGCCGGCCGTGCCCGTAGTCGTCTGCGCGCCGCCGGCGAGGAAGTCGCCTAGCGTAACCGAAAGGCGTGACGAGTGGTGGAGCGGCTGCAGGGAACACCGTGGTCGGAGTCCTTGTGGTGGGTGTTTCTCGCCCTCGTCGTCGCCGTGGCGCTGGCGCTGCTGACCGCGGGGGCCCTGCGGCGGTTCGTCCTGATACGCAGCGGTGGCGCCATCGAGTGTTATCTGCGCGTGCGCGGGGCGAAGGGCCGTCGAGGTTCCTGGCGTGTCGGTTTCGGTCGATACGGCACCCAGAACCTGGGCTGGTTCCCGGTCCTTTCACTCAGGCCGCGGCCGACAGTACGACTGTCGCGCCGCGGCCTCGTCGTTGTGGGTCGCCGTTCCCCGGATGCGGGAGATGTGCCCCTGCCAGCCGACGTAACGGTCGTGGAGATCGGCTGGGGGGCCGAGGACGGGTCCGATCCGCAGGTGGCGGTCTACGAACTCGCGATGGGGGAGGGCCAGCTCACCGGGTTCCTGTCGTGGATCGAGTCCATGCCCCCGGGGACCCACTGGGAGGCCTGAGCCTTCGGAAACGCGGCCCCACCTGGTTCACACCGGTGGGGCCTGTGTGTTTCCATGACCCCATGAGTACTATCGTCGCTTTCTCCGTCGCCCCGCTCGGTTCCGGTGAGTCCGTTACTCCGGCGGTGGCTCGCGCCGTCCGGGTGGTGCGTGACAGTGGGCTGCCCAACGAGACCTCCGCTATGTTCACCAGCATCGAGGGTGAGTGGGACGAGGTGATGGACGTGGTCAAGCGTGCGGTGGAGGCCGCGGGCGAAGGGGAGAGTCGGGTGAGCCTGACCCTCAAGGCCGATGTCCGTTCGGGGGTCACCGACGGTCTGCGAGGCAAGGTCGCGGCCGTCGAGCGTGAACTCGACGGCCGCGACTAGGTCGTGTTCGCCCTCTCCCACCCGTCGCCCGCTCGCCCGTCCTCGCGGGACGGTCTGGCGGTCGACGGCCCTTCGTCGAACCAGCCGCCCCACGCGCCTCCACGGATTTCACGGAACAGGGCCTGACCGCGCTCGAACGGCGCCCCCGCTGTTCGCCGAACAGGCCCTGACGCGAGGTCAAGTCGACGCGTGCGCCCCTATGGCGACGGCGTAGTGCCGCCGGGAGGAGCCGTTGTACAGCAGCGCCACCACGGTGAAGGCGAAGAGCGCGGAGATGATGGCGCCGAGCCCGTAGACAGCGGTGAACATCAGAGCCAGGAGCGCCACTCCCGCGATGGCGTTGACGACGATGGTCGCGCCACGTGCTCGGGGGTGGTCCTTGCCGACCATCACGGCCAGGACGATGGACACCAGTCCGTAGACCAAGGCCAGTCCGGCGCCGAGGTAGACGGCCCAGACCAGGTTCTGGGCGGCCTCGGCCTCGGCGGCGAACTCAGCGGGCAAACGGTTCCGAAGGTCGCTCCCCTCGATGAGGACGGCGCCGAGGAGGCCGAAGAGTCCGTAGACGAGCTGGTAGGTGGCGATCAGGATCAGCAGTACCAGAACGGCGATGACGCTGCCGGGTTTGGTCTTCGTATTCATGGTTCTCTTCCTCCTGTCAGGGGGAATCGCTCACACCAAGCCCTAGCCGTTCTGGGACCGCTCACACACGAAAGCCTCCAAAGCCCGCGTTTTCGCAGCGGGGCGGGGGCGATCCCGCTCGCGGGGCTTCGAGCTTTCGGACCTAGTCCCGCTCCCCGCCGGGCTTCCAGAGAACCTCGTCTTTCTCCTTCGCCACGTACCGACCGAGGATGAACAACAGGTCCGAGAGCCGGTTCAGGTACTGGGCGGTGAGGGGGTTGACGCTGTCGCCGTGTTCGGCGATGGCGGCCCACACCGAACGTTCGGCCCGTCGGACCACGATCCGGGCGGTGTGCACCAGCGCGACGGTGGGGGAGCCGCCTGGCAGGATGAAGCTACGCAGGGTGGGCAGGTCCGCGTTGTAGGTGTCGCAGGCCTCCTCCAGCCGGGTGACGTACTCGGGGAGGACGCGCAGGGGCGGGTATTCGGGGTCGGGTGTGATGGGGGTGGACAGGTCCGCGCCCAGGTCGAAGAGTTCGTTCTGCACTCGGCCCAGTAGGGCCCGGACGTCATCGGGGAGTTCGCCCATGGCCAACGCCGTACCGATGGCCGCGTTGGCCTCCTCGGTGTCGGCGTAGCCGATGAGTCTGGTGTCGTTCTTGGAGGTCCTGCTCATGTCGCCGAGCGCCGTCGTGCCGGCGTCACCGGTGCGGGTGTAGATCTTCGACAGCACGACCGGCTTGTCCGTGTCCCTTTTGGTCATGGGGCCAGCCTAGAGGCATGGGGTTCTCCTGGGTGTGAGCACGACCCCCGACAAGGATTCGTGACTCAGGATAACTGTTTGATCTCAGCCGGTGATCATTGCCTGTCTCGCTGATACCTTGGGGAGCAAGGGAGCTACGGAGAGTGGTTTCCAGCGGTGTTCGCGTCGAGACACCGTTCGGACGGAACAGAGGGGACCGTTCGAGCGTACGGGCGCGGGGGGAGACGCCGCGAAGGGGCGGGTGGCGTGGGACCGGGGGGTTCACGCCACCCGCCCCTTCTCATTCGAGCGAGCGGGTACGGGTATGGACGCAACCGAGGCTCGGGAAAAGCGGGACTACTTCACCCAGGCGTCGCCCAGGCGAGGCAGGTCGACCTCGACCGGGGCGCTGAAGGGGACCACACCGTTGACCGGGAGCGTGTTCGCGGCGAGGAACTCTACGCCGTGCGCGCCTGCCGCGGACAGTTCGGCCACGGAGTCCCAGTTGATGTTGTCCATGGTGTCGTCCGGGGTGTGGTAGTACGGGTCGAACAACTCGCCGGCGGTACCGCCGTACCACTCGACCTGCTCCTCGGACTTGACGCCGTCGGCACCGCTGAACAAGCCACCGGAGGGGATCCCCGCCTGCATGAAGGCCAAGTAGTCGCTGCGGCCGCTCAGTACGCCGGGCTCACTGACCTGGCCCTGCTCCTCGAAGTAGTCCTCGAAGATCTTGGCGATCGCGCCGGAGCCGGCGGGGGCACCACCGGACTCAGGCAGTTCCATCCGGCCGTCCAGCACGAAGCGGCCGTAGTTGTGGGAACCGATCATGTCGAAGTTGAGGTACAGAGCGATGTCGTCGATCTCTTCGGGGGTCCGGTCGGCGACGTACTCGTTGGAGCCGATCAGGCCGGACTCCTCGGTGCCCCAGAACGCGAAACGGACCTGGTTGTTCGGGTCGCCCTGCTCGGCCAGCCGCAGGGCGGTCTCCAGGACGAACGCCACGCCACTGCCGTTGTCGTTGATGCCGTGGCCATCCTCGACGCTGTCGAGGTGACCACCGACGACCACCACGTTGTCCTCCTTGCCGCCCGAGGTGTCGGCCAGGACGCTGTAGGAGGTCTCGGTGGTGACGGTCGAGTCCACCTCGATCTTGAGTCGCAGGTTGCGGGCGATGGAGGCCATCTCCTCGCCCAGCTCACCGGAGACACCGATCGCCGGGATGTCCGATTCCTCGCCCACGGTGCCGAGGAACACCTCGTCCTCGTTGTTGTAGACGAGGCCGGCCACGGCGCCCGCGTCGGCGGCGTTGCGCACCTTGTCCCCGAAGGGGCAGGTGCCGCGCTGCATCAGCGCGATGTGGCCCTCGGGGAAGTCCTCGAACTGCTCCGGGGCACAACCGCTGTCCGTGGAGCCGGGGGAGACCACGGTCACCTTGGCACCACGGACACTGCCCGCGCCGGAGTAGGACATGGTCTCGAAGTGTTCTCCCTCCTCGTAGGAGGTCTTCTCCGGCGTGACCTGGGACAGGACCGTGGGGGAGTTCATCCGCCAGGCCTCGTAGTCGTACTCGTGGCGGTAGGGCTCGTAACCGGCTCGCTTCAGCTGGTCCTCGATGTAGAGCGCGGCCACGTCGTAGCCCGGGGTGTTGGTGGCCCGGTTCCCACCGTTGTATTCGGCGATCATGTCGAGGTTGGCCAGGTGTCTCTCGATCGCGTCGACGGTCACCGCCTCGGAGAGGGGGAGTTCGTCGGCGTGCGCCGGCGCGCCCGCGAGGGTGGCCGCGGTCATCAGCAGGGCCGCGAGACCGGCGGTGGTGGCGCGCCGCCGGTAGGGGGATGGGGTCGCCCCGTGGGGCGACTTCCCGGGGTGGCTTGAACGCACGATGCTTCCTCCGGTGTAGGGGGTCCATCGAACCGTGGTGTGGGGAATGGACACCTGGGGTGGGCGAGGTACCGGAGAAGCCTTGCATCGGTCGAGGGTCGCGGCAAGGGAGGGCGTATCACATTGCCACAATCAGCCATAGGCCTTACGTAAGTGTGCACATTGTGATTGGATATCGGGTTCCAAACGACCTGATCGTCTTGTCCGTGGGGTTTCAGGGCTTCCGTCAAGGGTGGGAAACGGTCACCGTTCTTCGTCGCCCTGGTGCTTACGGGGCCGGTACTCGACTCCGACCCCGCCCATCACCGCGAGACCACGGATGTGCACGATCGGGGCGTCCGGTTCCACCACGCTGGGCGTGGTGTCCCCCTCGATTCCGAAACCGCCCATGATCGGCAGTCCGTGCACGCGCACCTGGATGTCCTCGGGCACGATGATCCCGACGCCGCCCATGACCGTAGCGATCCAGATGGTGGTCTCGCGCTGGGTGAAGCGGGCCTCGCGCAGGTCGAGCTCGATGCCGCCCATCACCGCCGCGGTGACGAACGTGCCCGGGACGACCCAGTTCCCGGACCGGTCGGCCCCGCCCATGAGGGCCAGGGCACTATGGCTGGTGGCGGGGGTGTCCGAGAGCCGACCCGCGCCGTAGATGGGGCGGGGCGAACGGAAGTCGGTCGGGGGCGGGGATGTGGCGGAACCCGTGTCCGGCAGGTCATGGGTGAGAGGGGCGAGTTCTCCAAGGGTCTTGGCCCGATAGACCGCGTCCAGGCGTTCCCCGTGCTCATCGGGGTCCAGACGGCCCTCCGCCAGGGCCTCTCGGAGGCGGTGCGCGACGGCGTCACGGTCGGCGTCGGAAGCCCGCATCCGGCCGTGACCGTCCTCGTGGGGGGTGATTTCGCTCATCTTTTCCACCATAGCCCGATTCTTCCAGGCTGAGGCTGTCACGGCGTCCGGGAAAGTCCCTGAGCGAGCCCTGAGAAACCATCGGAGCGGCTCGGGGCCTACCGCTCCGGGAGTAGCCCGCGAGGGACACCGCTGCCGTCCGGTCGCTCACTCCCGGCTTCTCGTAGGCGCGCATCAGGTGGGTCTTCACCGTGGTGGCGCTGATGCGTGGGGCCGTGCCGATGGCCGCGTTGGCGCGTCCCTCGGCGGCCGGCCGCAGGACCTCGACCTCTGGTGGGGACAGATCGGGCCCCGCCGGTTCGGGGCGTCGCCGCACCCGGGTGAGCAGCTTTCCCGCCAATCGACCGCTCAGCACCGTCTCCCGGCGGGCCGCAGAACGGACCGCCTCGGCCAACTCCGCGCGTGGGGTGTCCTTGAGCAGGTAACCGGTCGCACCGGTGTCTTGGGGACCAGGGTCTCCTTCTGCCAGACGATCCCGATCCGCGCACGCCAAGCGCGCCCGGCCTTACCCGGATCCTCGCCCAGAACCCGGACGTCGTCACCGGTACGGGTGCGGAATCCTTCGAGGATCTCGACGGCGGTGGACTTGCCCGCGCCATTGGGGCCGAGAAGGGAGAAGACCTCGCCGCGGGTGACGCTGAGGTCGATGCCCACGACCGCGTTGTTGTCGCCGTACCGCTTCTGGAGGTCGCCGACCTCGATGACCGTTTCGCTCATGCCCCGACTCTCCCGTGGAAGGAGGGCCAGGGGTATCCGCCACGAAGACGAGCCCGTGTCCTGCGGTCGGAGGACACGGGCTCGGGGGTCGCCACGCACATTCCTCAGGGCCAAGGCCCGGGGCCGAAACGGGGTCGGTCAGAACAGGCGCAGGGTGTCGGGTTCGATGCCACGCAGTTCGTCGTAGTCCAGCACCACGCAGGTGATTCCACGGTCCTCGGCCAGAACCCGGGCCTGGGGTTTGATCTCCTGGGCGGCGAAGATCCCGGTGACCGGAGCCAGCGAGGGGTCCCGGTTGAGGAGTTCGAGGTAACGGGTGAGTTGTTCGACGCCGTCGATGTCCCCGCGTCGCTTGAGCTCCACGGCGACGGTCCTGTTCTCACCGTCCCGGCACAGGATGTCCACCGGGCCGATGGCGGTGGGGTACTCGCGGCGGATGAGCGTGTAACCCTCGCCCAGCGTGGTGATGTGTTCGGCCAGCAGTTCTTGGAGGTGGGCCTCCACACCGTCCTTTTGGAGCCCGGGGTCCTTGCCCAGTTCGTGGGAGGAGTCGTGCCAGATCTCCTCCATCGTCAGAACGAGTTTCTCGCCGGACTTGTCGTGCGTGACCGTCCACACGTCGGGACCGTCGGCCACGGTCTCCTCCCGCAGCTTGCAGGGCGGATTCATCCAATTCAACGGTTTGAACGCCCGGTCGTCGGCGTGGATGGACACGCTCCCGTCCGCCTTGATCAGGATCAGGCGGGGAGCCATGGGCAGGTGGGCGGTGAGCCGGCCGGCATAGTCGACGCTGCACCGCGCGATGACAAGACGCACGGGAGGCACGTTACCGCTTTCGGTGGGATACGGGGGACGGATGGGAGAAGCGAAGGTCCCGAGCGACGCGGTCCAGGTCGTCCGGATGTTCGTGCGCAATCGTTGGGTCATCCTGTTCATCAGCATGGTGGCGCAGGTGGCGAGTGTCTCCGCGATCTTCGGGATCCCCGTCGTCCTGCCGCGTCTGCGGGAGGACTTCGGGGTGAGCACGGCCCAGGCCGGTGTGCTGGCCGGACTGCCCGCCTTCGGGCTGCTGCTCACCCTGCTGGCCTGGGGCGTGGTCATCGATCGGGCGGGCGAGCGCGCCACGATGGCGCTCAGCCTGGTCCTGACGGCCGGCGCCCTCGGGTTGTTGTGGCTCGCTCCCGGACCGTGGTCGGTGGCGGGGGTCCTGTTGCTGCTGGGTGCGGTCGGTGGCCCGGTCAACGCGGCCAGCGGCCGGCTGGTCCTCGTCTGGTTCGCGGCGAGGGAGCGCGGCCTCGCCATGGGAATCCGACAGTCCGCGCTGCCCCTGGGAGTGGGCCTGTCCGCGCTGATCCTGCCCGGCGCCGCCGAGGCATGGGGGTTCGTGGGGGCGATGACGCTGCCCGCACTGCTCTCACTCGTGGCCGTCCCCTTGGTGCTGGCGATGCCCACGAAACCGGAGCGTTCCCGGCGGGCGCCGGTGGGCGGGGACACCACGGAGATCGGTGAGCCCTCACCTCCCCGCTCGCCCTACCGGGACTGGACGATCTGGCGGGTCCACGTGGTGAGCATGTTCTTGGGTGTTCCCCAGGTGACCCTGATGACCTACGCCGTGCTCTACCTGGTCCAAGAACAAGGTTGGAGTCCACCCGCGGCGGGAGCGGTGGTCGCGGCCGCGCAGGTGCCCGGGGCGGCGGGACGGTTGGTTCTGGGGGCGGTCTCGGACCGCAGCGGCGAACGGATGCGCCCCGTGCGCCTGTTGGCGGTCGTCGCGGTCTCGGCCTTGGTACTGCTCACGTTCGCGCCCGAGCCTTGGCCGTGGAGCGCGGTGCCGTTGGTGCTGGCCTGTCTGGTGTTGACGATGTGGCACAACGGGCTGACCTTCACCGCGGTGGCGGAGATCGCCGGCACCGCGTGGGCCGGGCGGGCGTTGGCGGTGCAGAACTGGCTTCAGGCGGTCAGCACCACGCTCACACCGGTCCTCATGGCCGGGGTGATCACGGTGGCCGGGCTGCCCTGGGTGTTCGTGGTGAGCGCGGCGTTCGCCGCGTCGGCGGTCGCCGTGGTACCAGGGCGTATTACCAGTGGGTAGCAAAGAGGTGGTCCCGGTGCGCCTCCGGGGCACCGGAGCCGAATAGGCTGGGCCCATGGTGCAGGAATTCAAGAAGGTCGGCGTCGTTGGACTGGGCACGATGGGTGCGGGCATCGCTGAGGTGTTCGCCCGTGCGGGCTTCAACGTCGTCGGGGTCGAGATCGACCAGGCCGCCCTCGACCGCGGCCGTGGTCACGTGGACAAGTCCCTTTCGCGTGCGGTCAGCAAGGGCAAACTCACCGAGGACGAACGCGGCGCCATCGACGCGCGCCTCACGTTCAGCATCTCTCGCGAAGATCTCGCGGACGCGGACTTCGTCGTCGAAGCCGTCCCCGAACGCATGGACATCAAGCGTGACGTGTTCGGCGACCTCGACCGGATCTGTGCCCCCGGCACGATCCTGGCGACCAACACCTCCTCGCTTTCGGTCACCGAGATCGCGGCGTTGACCGACCGCCCGGAGAAGGTCGTCGGTCTGCACTTCTTCAACCCGGCCCCGGTCATGAAGCTGGCCGAGGTCATCACCACGGTCTCCACCACGGAGGAGACCGTCGACATCGCCACCGAGGTCGCCAAGCGCATCGGTAAGACCCCGATCACCGTCGCCGACCGCGGCGGCTTCGTGGCCAACGCCCTGCTGGTGCCCTACATCAATGACGGCATTCGCCTCTACGAGCGTCAGATCGCCACCCGTGAGGAGATCGACGAGTCCGTCAAGAAGGCCGCCGGCCTCCCGATGGGCCCGCTCACCCTCGCCGACCTGGTCGGCCTGGACGTGTGCCTGGCCGTCATGGACGTACTTTGGGAAGAGTTCCGCGATCCGCGCTACTCCGCGTCCCCGCTACTGCGTCGCATGGTCGCCGCCGGGCGTCTGGGTCGCAAGAGCGGTCAAGGCTTCTACGGGGGCAAGGACGAGGCCCCCGAACCGCGGCGCACCGGTCGCCTCGCCCAGATGGTGCGGGAGGAGGAGGCCCTCGACCTCGGGGAGATGCTCATCGCCCCGCAGATCGACGACGCGATGCGCATGATCGGCGATGGCTACGCCTCCGCCAAGGACATCGACACCGCCATGCGGTTCGGGTGCGGTTACCCCAAGGGCCCCACCGAGCTCCTGGAGGACCGCGGCGCCGAATCCGTGATCACCACCCTGGTGGCGATGGGCGAGTACGGTCTCACCACCATCTCGGTGCCCGCCCCACTGCTCATGGACCGACTCCCCGATGTGGAGGAGTCCGACTCACACGGTGGCTGCGCCTGCCATGGCTAGGCGGGGTTCTTCNGCGCTTTGGCGTGTTCGGGCGCCAAAAGACAGGGCAGGAACCTTCGGCGCCTACGGTGTGATGGTTCGTTCCTCGCGATCCCACCTACGGCACCTCCCAAGCCCTGCCGGCGCCCGAACGGTGACCCCCGTGGTGCACCGAGCAGGACCTGACCCTGTCGCTTCGGGCCGTCGTCACACTCCCACCAGGGGTGTGACGGCGGCCACTGTCGTTTTCTCCTACCCTTGAAGGGTGAGTCCGCGCCGAAACAGCCCCCGTCGCAAGAACGCTCGGGGCCGCAAGAACGCCGCCGGCCCTCCCGACGAGGACGCCCTCATGCTGCGCATCACCGGAGGGCAACGCCGAGAGACCGGGCCGGACGGTGAGTACGTGACCCGCCGCATCCCCGGTGCGGCCGCTACCAAGGTCTACCGCTGCCCCGGCTGTGCCCAGGAGATTCCCACCGGTATGGCGCACGTGGTCGCCTGGCGTCCCTACGGCGACGGTGGCGACCGGCGACATTGGCACTCCTCCTGTTGGGAGCGGCGCTCCCGGCGCTCTCCCAGAGCTCCCCGCTACTGACCCTGGACCGGATGGAAGAGAGGGCCCATGGAGATCCGCGCCACCACGGTGCTTCCCGCCGAACGCCGTGCCATCACCTTGCACACCGCTGACGGGCTGGAGTTGGTCGGCGAACTGGCCCTGCCCGAGGGCGGAAAACCGGACGCCACCCTGGTGTGCCTGCACCCGCTGCCCACCGCCGAGGGCATGATGGACAGCCACGTCCTGCGTAAGGCGTCCTTCCGGTTGCCGGCCTTGGCCAACATCGCGGTGCTGCGTTTCAACACCCGTGGCACCACCTCCCGCCACGGCACCAGTCAGGGTGAGTTCGGCGAGGGCGAGACGGAAAAGCACGACGTGATCGCCGCCATCGAGTTCACCGAATTCGAGGAACTCCCCGAACCCTGGTTGCTGGGGTGGTCCTTTGGCACGGAACTGGCACTGAAGTGGGGCTGTGACCCCCAAGTGCGGGGTGCCATCCTCTTGTCCCCACCCTTGCACCGAGCCGATGAGGCCGACATGGAGGTGTGGGCCTCATCGGGCAAACCGGTCACGGCCCTGGTCCCCGAACACGACGACTTCCTCAAGCCGGCCGAAGCCCGTGAGCGTTTCGCCCCGCTCACCCAGATCGAGATCGTGGCGGTGGACGGTGCCAAACACCTGTGGGTGGGCGAGCCCTACGTGCGTCGGGTGCTCGATGAGATCGTCGCGCGGGTCAACCCCAAGGCCCACCCCTTGCCCACCGAGTGGGACGGCCCTTGGGAAAAGGACACCCAGTGATCCCCTCCGGCCGCTGAGATGACGAAGGGCCCGGCCCACAGGAGAAATCTCCGTGGGCCGGGCCCTTCGTCATCTCAGACCGACACGACCGGAAGGGTCGTGTCTACTCCTGCCACCAGTCCTCGTCGTCGCCGCCCTTGCCGGAGTGGGCCGGCTGCTTGGGCTCTTCGGCCGGTGTGGCCTCCTGCTGAATGGCGGCGGGGGTCGGAGCCGCGGGGGCGGCCGGAGCCGGGGCCGGTGCGGCACCACCACCGAGCAGCTGACGCAGCTGCTGCAGGTGCGACTGGATGCTGTCGCGCTGGCGGTTGAGCTCGTCGACCTCCTTCTTGGCGGCGGTCATGATCCGGTTGGCCTCGGACTTGGCGTCGGAGACCAAGTGTTCGGCCTTGGACTTGGCGTCGCTCTCGATGGAAGCAGCGTTCCTCTTGGCGTTGCCGACCACCTGCTTGGCGTGGTTCTCGGCTTCGCGGCGGGTCTGCTCGGCCTGCTGGCTGGCCTTGGTGGCCCGCTCCTCGGCGCTGCGAGCGCGTTCTTCGGCCTCGCTGACCATCTGCTGGGTCGCGGCCTGGGCGGCGGCCAGACGCTCGGCGTCCTGCCGCTCGGCCTCGGCCCGGCGGTCGGCCAGTTGCAGCTCGAACTGGTCCTCGGCCTCGGTGCGGCGGGCCTCGGACTCGGCGTAGGCGCGCTCGGCGTTCTTGCGCAGTTCCTCGGCCTGGCTCTTGGCGGCCTGGATGGTCTCGTCGCGCTCGCGTTTGGCGGCGGCGCGGGCCTGGGCGCACTCGCGCTCGGTGGTGGTGCGCAGCTTGGCGATCTCACCCTCGAAGGTGGCGCGCTTCTCGGCGATCTCGTGGTCGACCGCGGAGCGCTTCTTTTGCACCTCGCGCTCGGTCGTGGAGGAGAGTTCGTCGGCCTCGCGGCGGGCGGTGGTGCTGATCTCCTCGGCCTCGGCCTCGGCAGCCTGACGCTGTTCGTCGGCCTCACGCTGAGCCAGGGTACGGACCTCGGTGGCCTCGGACTCGGCCGCAGCGCGCATCTCGGCCGCCTCGATCTTGGCGGCCGAACGGATGTCGTTGGCGTCGATCTGCGCGCTCTGGACCAGCTCGTTGGCCTGCTCCTCGGCCAGACGCAGCAGTTCCTCGATGCGCGACCCCAGCCCGGAGTAGGTGGGGCGCTCGCGCTCCTGGAGTTGGCGCTGCTTGGCGGTCAGCTCCGCCTTGTACTTCTCAGCGTCCTTACTGGCCTGCTTGACCTCGTTGCGGAGCCCGTCGAGGTAGTCCTGCACCTGGGTGCGGTCATAGCCACGCAGCACCACGTCGAACTCGGGCGGAGTGTTGTCTTCGTCGAAAATGTTGTTGAGCTGGGTGTCAATGTTGTTTGACGACATGTGGCGGAATCCTGAACAGGTGCGAGACGGCTACTTGCGGACTGCCGGGGGGCGGCAGGAGGGCGGCTGCTGTGCCCCGGTGGGACGGATGCATCCGGGGATGAGTGAGCCGAGGTGCGGACCGGAGTGGTGCTGAGGGTGGCTCTGCCCGACTCCGATGGCCGCCCCTGTGTGATGGCACTGCTGGGTACGGCCGACCCGGTTCACTACCGGACTGTCAAGACACGGACCAGCGCCGGATGAAAAGCACATCCGGCGGCTAGCAGACTTTATCAAGCGTGCCATCCCTTGGAAGGGGGTTTCGGGTAACTTCCGAGGGGTCTGAGGCCAATCACTCATGTGGGGCACAAGATGTGATGACTCCGGGACGGTTCCG
The DNA here is from genome assembly GCF_000341005.1 of Nocardiopsis alkaliphila YIM 80379. GTDB lineage: Bacteria > Actinomycetota > Actinomycetes > Streptosporangiales > Streptosporangiaceae > Nocardiopsis > Nocardiopsis alkaliphila. The sequence continues at coordinate 26,332 of NZ_ANBD01000149.1, forward strand.
TGATATTTCCGGGCGAAGTAAGCCTCTGTATACCCTCAGTGCGAACTTTGCACCAACTCGGTGAGGACGCCGCCACAGTCCTTGGGGTGCAAGAAGACGATCTTGGACCCGGCGGTCCCGGTCCGCGGCTCGGCGTCCAGGACCCGAACGCCCCGATCGGCGATCCCGGCGGCGCTCGCGGCGACATCGTCGGTGCCGAACGCGAGATGGTGCACCCCCTCCCCGTTGCGGGCCAGGAACTTGGCCACGGGGGAGTCCTCCCGGGTCGGTTCCAGTAGTTGCAGGTACGTGGCCCCACCGTCATCCGTGCCATTGACCCGCAGCATCGCCTCGCGCACCCCCTGCTCCTCGTTCACCTCCTCGTGCTCCACCTCGAAGCCGTACGTACGGCGGTAGAACTCGATGGACGCGCCCAGGTCGTGGCAGGCGATACCCACGTGGTCCAGGCGGGTCGGGACGGAGAACGGGCCGGTGGGAACGGGTGCGTCGCTCACGGGGTGAACCTCTCGAACGTCGGTGTGCGCTGTGTGGGTATCGTTGCAGACCAGGTGCGTCACCCATCACTTGGAGGCCAGTTAAGATGCCCGGTTCCGTCATCGTCGGTGGGGCACGGACCCCCACCGGCCGACTCCTCGGCTCCCTCGCCGGGTTCTCCGCCGCCGACCTTGGCGGTTTCGCGATCAAGGCCGCTCTGGAGCGTGCCGGTATCGACGGCGAACAGGTCGGATACGTGGTCATGGGACAGGTGCTGCAGGCCGGGGCCGGTCAGATCCCGTCCCGCCAGGCCGCCGTCAAGGCCGGTATCCCCATGAACGTCCCCTCGGTGACCATCAACAAGGTCTGTCTGTCCGGCCTGGACGCGATCGCCTTGGCGGACCAGCTCATCAGCGCCGGTGAGTTCGACATCGTGGTCGCCGGCGGCATGGAATCCATGACCAACGCCCCGCACCTGTTGCCCAAGTCCCGCAAGGGCTACAAGTACGGGTCCATCGAGGTCATCGACGCCACGGCCCACGACGGCCTCACCGATGCCTTCGAGGGTGACTCCATGGGCGCTTCCACCGAGCGCCACAACGGCAAGCTCGGCATCGAACGCGCCGAACAGGACGCCTTCGCCGCCCGCTCCCACCAGCGTGCCGCGGCCGCGGCCGAAAAGGGTCTGTTCGATGAGGAGATCGTCCCCGTCGAGATCCCGCAGCGCAAGGGCGACCCGATCGTGTTCAAGCATGACGAGGGCGTTCGGGCGGACACCACCGTCCAGAGCCTGGCCAAGCTGCGGCCGGCCTTCGACCGCGAGGGCACCATCACCGCCGGTTCCTCCTCCCAGATCTCCGACGGCGCCGCCGCGGTGGTCGTGATGAGTCGCGCCAAGGCCGAGGAACTCGGTGCCCCGATCCTCGCCGAGATCGGTGCGCACGGGAACGTCGCCGGACCGGACAACTCACTGCATTCCCAGCCCTCCAACGCCATCCAGCACGCCCTGACCAAGGCCGGCAAGACGGTGAAGGACCTGGACCTCATCGAGATCAACGAGGCCTTCGCCGCGGTCGGCCTCCAGTCCACCAAGGACCTCGGAGTCTCCGAGGACATCGTCAACGTGAACGGCGGCGCCATCGCTCTCGGCCACCCGATCGGTGCCTCGGGCGCACGCATCGCCCTGCACCTGGTGCACGAGCTGCGTCGTCGTGGTGGCGGCCTCGGTGCCGCCGCCCTGTGCGGCGGTGGTGGCCAGGGCGACGCCCTGCTGTTCTCCGTGCCCGCCGAGTAGGAGCGAGTACGCCGGGTCCGTCCTGGGCACGGCGTACTCGGGAATCGTTGAAACCCGTGTGGCCCGGGAAACCCTCGCAAGCCGCACGACGCACCTGTAACCCATGGGGCGAGGGCCATGAGCCCTCGCCCCATGTGGTCGAGTCGAGGAGTCAGATGAACGCCCCCCAGTTGGTCGAACGGGTCCGTGAAGGTGACCGCAGGGCGCTGGCCCGTGCGCTCACCCTCGTGGAGAACGGGACCGAGGAACTGCGCCCCATCATGGCGGGGTTGGCGCCCCACACGGGTCGGGCTCGCGTGGTCGGGTTCACCGGTTCACCGGGAGTGGGCAAGTCCACCACCACCAACGCCGTGGTGCGCGCTGCTCGTGGCCGGGGAAAGACGGTCGCCGTCTTGGCGGTGGACCCGTCCTCGCCCTTCACCGGTGGCGCCTTGCTGGGTGACCGGGTTCGGATGCAGGAACACGCCATCGACGAGGGGGTCTTCATCCGCTCCATGGCCAACCGAGGGCACCTGGGCGGCCTGTCGTGGGCGACCCCGCACGCGTTGCGGGTGCTGGACGCGGCCGGGTTCGACGTCATTCTGGTGGAGACCGTCGGGGTGGGTCAGGCCGAGGTGGACATCGCCGGACAGGCCGACACCACCGTGGTGCTGTCCGCGCCCGGGATGGGCGACTCGGTCCAGGCCGCCAAGGCCGGGGTGCTGGAGGTCGCCGACGTCTTCGCGATCAACAAGGCCGACCGGGACGGTGCCAAGGCGGCCCTGCGCGAACTGCGTCAGATGGTCGCGATGAAGGACCGTACCGATGACGAGTGGAAACCGCCGATCGTCATGACGGTGGCCTCCCAGGGCGAGGGCATCGACGAGTTGTGGGAGCGGCTCCCGCAGCACNTCGACGAGTTGTGGGAGCGGCTCGAGCAGCACTTCGCCCACCTGGAGTCCTCCGGTGAACTCGCCGCGCGGCGGGGCGCCCGGGCTCGGAGCGAGGTGCAGGCGATCGTGCTGGAGACGCTGCGCTCCCGCCTGGGCGCGGTGGACGCCGATGGTGGTCTGGACGTCTTGGCCCGGGAGGTCGCCGCGGGGGAACGTGATCCCTACGCCGCCGCCGACCTCCTTCTCAAGGAACTCTGACCCCTGACGGGAAGAAACGGCCGGGAGGGGTCGTCGCACGTCGATCCCTCCCGGCCTGGCGGCGGTGCTCCCCGGATCAGAGCACCGACGCCGCCCGTGCCCGTTCGTGAGACCGAACGGGGGTCTTTCTACCGGCCCAACGCCGCGTCGATCGCGGTGATCAGACTGCCGTCGGCGTCGTCACCGTCGATGGACCAGATCATGACGCCGCCGAGTCCGTTCTCCTTGACCCAGTCGGTCTTGCCGGCCATGGCGATCTCGTCGTCGTAGGTCCAGAAGGTCTCGCCGTCGTAGAGCCACGCGGTACCGAGGTCGTCGTCGCGGTGTAGGTCGAAGCCGGAGAGTTCCTTCAGGGCCTTCCAGTCCTCGGTGCCGTCGGCATGGACGCCGGGGGCGGGGCCCTGGGCCGGCTGGAAGAGTCCGTCACCGTTGGGGCCGGGCTCCACCCCGGTCCAGCCCTGGCCATAGAACGGCACGCCCAGGACGAGCTTGTCGGGGTCGACCCCACGGTCCAGGTAGGCCTGGACGGTGGTCTGGGTGGAGAGTGCCTCGCCCGGGTCGTCCGGATCCGCGACCAGGTTGGACTGGTGGTTGGTGACCGACTCCCAGGTGCCGTGGTAGTCGTAGCCTTGGACGGTGACGAAGTCGAAGCCGCTCATGAGCTCGTCCAGTTCGTAGCCGGCGTCCAGCCGCCAGGCGCCGGCCGGCATGAACGAGGTGAGCTCGAAGTGGCGGCCGGTCTCGGATTCCAGGTCGTCGAGTTGGTCACGGAACTCTTTGACCAGGGCGGTGAAGTTCTCCTTGTCCTCGGGGCGCACGGTGTTGTGCGGGTTGCCCTCGGAGCCGGGCCACTCCCAGTCCAGGTCGATGCCGTCGAAGATCCCGTAGGCCACGCCCTGGCCACCGGCGCCGTCGATGACCGGCAGGTCGCCGCGCAGGTAGAGGTCGATGCAGGAGCCGACCATGCGCTCGCGGGATCGGGGGGTCGAGGCGGCGTCGGAGAAGTGTTCGGACCAGTTCCAGCCACCCAGCGAGATGTTCACCTTCAGCTCCGGGTACTGCTCCTTGAGCTTGCGCAACTGATTGAAGTTGCCGCGCAAGGGCTGGCCGGGACCGTCCGCGGCACCGTCCACGCTCTCCCCGGCGGGGACCACGCGGCCGTAGTCGGCGAGCGCGTCACCCTGCTCGGGCTCGTTGGTCATGAAGCACTCGCCGTCGGCGCCCACGTTGCCGAACGCGTAGTTGACGTGGGTGAGCTTGTCGGCGCTGCCGGACTCCACCAGGTCACGGACGTGGTAGTCGCGCTCCTTGACACCCCACTGGGTGAAATAGGCGATGCTGAGCTCGTCGTGTTCAGGGCCGGGGGAGGGGCTACCCGCACAGTTCGCCCCGTTGATGGTGCAGTCGAGCAGGTGGGTGTTGCCGTCGGTGTGCACTCCGTTGAATCCGAAGCTGTAGGTGCCGCCGGCGGGCACGACCGCGCCCCAGCGCGGTGGGGTGACGGTGTAGCCGTTCGAAGCGGAACCCTCGAGGGTGGCGTTCCACAGTTGGTGGACACCGTTGCCCTCGGGAAGGTCGAACTCCAGGCTCCAGTCCGCGAGGTCGGTGTCGGAGGGATTGTGGATGGTGATCTCGCCGGTGTACCCGGTGTTCCAACGGGCGGACTCCACGTAGGTCACGGTGGGGGCGGTGGCCTCGGCCTCCTGTGCGGCGGCGTGGGAGGGGGACAGCGCGATGGGCAGCGCCAGCACGGCCGCGGCGGGGACCGCGAATGTGTTCCTGAGTCGTCGTGCGCTCACGTCGGGATCTCCTGGGGAACGGGTCAAGGGGCGTGTGCGGGCGGCCCGTATGACGTGGGGAGTAAATTTTTAGGAAACTTAACTAACAATTACGAGTCCGTCAACGTCCACGCGGGTGGTTTCTTGCCGAAGGTGGAACGTTCGCAGGTCGACGCCGGGCCTTCGGCGCCGGACGGTCCGAGGTGAGGGGTGCTGGAAGGGTCCCGGCCCTGGAGCCGGGACCCGGCCGTACTCGGAGCGCGGGTCAGCCGAGCGCGGCGTCCACGGCGGCCATCAGGCTTCCATCGGCGTCATCGCCGTCGATGGACCAGATCATGACGCCGCCGAGTCCGTTCTCTACGGCCCAGGTGGTCTTCTGGGTCAGAGCGATCTCGTCGTCGTAGGTCCAGAACGTGTTCCCGTCGTACAACCAGGCCGTTCCAGACTCGTCATCGCGATACAGGTCGAAGCCGGACAAATCTTTGACGACCTTCCAGTCCTCGATACCCGCCTCGTAGCTACCTGGAGCCGGGCCGGTGGAGGTCTGGAAGAGCCCGTCACCGTTGGGGCCGGGCTCCACCCCGGTCCAACCCCGGCTGTAGAACGGCAGGCCGAGCACCATCTCGGCCGGGTCCACCCCACGGTCGAGATAGGCCTGGATGGTGGTCTGGGTGGAGAAGACGTTCGGTCCCGGGTCGTCGGGGTGCTCCACCAGGTTGGACTGGTGGTTGGTGAGGTCCTCCCACGCACCGTGGTAGTCGTAGCCCTGGATGGTCACGAAGTCGAAGTCGTTCATGAGCTCGTCCATCTCGAAGCCCAGCTCGATCTTCTCGGGATCCGCCGGTAGGAAGGCGGTCAATTCGAAGTCGCGGCCGGTCTCGGCCTCCAGGTCGTCGAGTTGGTCACGGAACTCTTTGACCAGGGCGGTGAAGTTCTCCTTGTCCTCGGGGCGCACGGTGTTGTGTTCGTGGCCCTCGGAGCCGGGCCACTCCCAGTCCAGGTCGATGCCGTCGAAGACCCCGTAAGCGGAGCCGGGCCCGCCCGCGCCGTCGAAGATCGGCAGGTTGCCGCGCAGGTAGAGGTCGATGCAGGAGCCGACCATGCGCTCGCGGGATTGGGGGGTCAAGGCGGCGTCGGAGAAGTGTTCGGACCAGGTCCAGCCGCCCAGCGAGATGTTCACCTTCAGATCGGGGTGGATCTCCTTGAGCTTGCGCAACTGATTGAAGTTGCCACGCAGGTCCTGGCTCCACACGTCGCCCACGCCGTCGACGCTCTGGGCGTCGTTGAAGGAGCGTCCATAGTCGGCCCAAGCGTCGCCCTGGCCGAGCTGATTGGCCATGAAGCACTCGCCGCCGGCGTTGACGTTGCCGAAGGAGTAGTTGATGTGGGTGAGCTTGTCCGCGGTGTTCGAGGTCTGGAGGTTGTTGACCAGGTAGCCGCGATCGTAGATACCCCACTGGGTGAAGTAGGCCACGCGCAGGTCCTCGGGTGGGTCGGCGGGCCCACCGTCGTCGCCGCCTTCGTCCGTGGTGGCCTCGACCGGCTCGCTCTCCGGTCCACGGTTTCCGGAGGTGTCATAGGCGCGGACGGTGAAGGCGTGGGAGGTCTGGGGGGCCAGGCCCGAGACGGTGGCGCTCAGGGTGTCGGGGCCGACCGCGCGAACCGGCTCACCGGCGGAGAGCACCTCGTATCCGGCCACGGCGACGTTGTCGGTAGCCGCTTCCCAGGAGAGCGAGACGGTGGTCGCGGTGGTCGCGGTGACGGTCAGGCCACTGGGGGCGGTGGGCGGCTCCTGGTCGATCTCTCCTGGTTCACCGGAGCAGTGGGATCCGTTGACCAGGCAATTCTCCGGAAGGGTCTCGCCACCGGTATGGGTGCCGTTCCAACCCACCGAGTAGCTGCCGCCGGCGGGGACGGCACCTCCCCAGGAGGGCGGGGTGAGGACGTGGACGCCGGCGGAGGTGGAGTGCGCGGCGTTCCAGAGCGAGGTGATGGTGGTTCCGGCGGGAAGGGTGAATTCCACGTTCCAGTCGCTCAGGGCGGTGCCGGACTCGTTCTCGATGGTGAGCTGTCCACCGTAACCGCTGTCCCAGCGGCTGGTCTCGACGTAGGTCACCGTGATGTCAAAGGTGTCCGCGGCGGCCGGAGCGACGGCCGAGGCGAAGGGGAGGGCCAGGACGGTGGCGGCCAGGACCGCGAACCGTCGCCGGAGGGAAAGGGCTCTCACGTTGGTGTTTCTCCTGCTGTGCGGGGAGATGGGGGATCGGGGGTGCGTCGGAGGTGAGGCCCCGACGGCGTGTAGAGAGCGGGCACGGCGGGGGAGGCGGTGGTGCGCGGGCCCATCGGGAGGGGAAGAACATGATCATGCCTCTGACGTGGAGGGTTTAATTATTAGGAAACTTAACTATCAGTTTTTCGGGCGTCAATGAGCCCACGTCGACTTTCTTCGAGGAGCCCTTCCCGAACAGGTGGTCTCCGAGGGGGTGGAGTGGATTTGTCGAGATCGAGGACCGGACCAGTGCTCAAGGCGCACACTGTCCCCTTGTGGCCAGATGTTTTCCTTGACAGGCACGGGTGGCTTGGGTTATGGGAAGTCGGCGATGGGATTCGGTACCAGGGAAACGTCCTAGAGTGACGTCGTGGGAAACCCTTTGAACCTTCCGTTCGATCCGATCGAGCGCGCTCACGACAACTGGAGCCAAAGATGGGGGGCCTCCCCCGCGATGGCGGCGGTCACCTCGCTCATGCGCGCGCAACAGATCCTCATCGGTGAGCTGGACGGCGCGCTCAAGCCGTTCGGTCTGACCTTCGCGCGCTACGAGGCACTGGTCCTGCTCACCTTCAGCTCCTCCGGCTCGCTGCCCCTGGGCAAGATCGGTGAGCGACTCATGGTGCATCCGACCAGCGTCACCAACACCATCGACCGGTTGGAGGGGCAGGGCTTGGTGCTCCGCCGTCCCAACCCGGACGATGGTCGCGGCGTGCTCGCGGAGATCACCGAGGCCGGTCGCGGGGTCACCGAGGAGGCCACCCGGACCCTCCTCGACCTGGACTTCGGGCTGGGTTGCTACTCCCAGGAGGAGCTCTGGCGCATGCACGAGATGTTCGTCCGACTCCGGGTCGACTTCGGTGACTTTCCCGCCCCGGCCGTGGAGGCCGTGCGCCGGTCCTGACCATCCGATGGCCGTTTCGGGTGTGTGGCGCCGAAGACGTCTCTTCTGTACATAACTAGTTGGACGTCCTACTATTTGAGTCATGGCGAACACCACAGGCGACCCCACCAACGGCGGTGGGGCACAGGACATCGAGTCCGGACGCGAGCGTTGGCAGCACCGTTACGACTCCGCACGCAAACGCGACGCCGATTTCACCTCCCTGTCCGGACGGCCCCTCGAACCCGTCTATGGCCCCCGACCCGGTTCCGAGGTCCCCGGCTTCGAACGCATCGGTTGGCCCGGCGAGTACCCCTACACCCGAGGGCTCCATCCCACCGGCTATCGCGGCCGTGCCTGGACCATCCGCCAGTTCGCCGGCTTCGGCAACGCCCGCCAGACCAACGAGCGCTACAAGATGATCCTCGCCTCCGGTGGGGGCGGGCTCTCCGTGGCCTTCGACATGCCCACCCTCATGGGCCATGACTCCGACTCCCCGCACGCCCTGGGTGAGGTCGGCCACTGCGGGGTGGCCGTCGACTCGGTCGCCGACATGGACCTGCTCTTCGACGGCATCCCCCTGGGCGAGACCACCACGTCCATGACCATCAGCGGACCCGCCATCCCGGCCTTTTGCATGTACCTGGTGGCGGCCGAACGTCAGGGCGTGGACATCGGCACCCTCAACGGCACCCTGCAGACCGACATCTTCAAGGAGTACATAGCCCAGAAGGAGTGGCTGTACCCGCCGGAGCCCCACCTGCGTCTCATCGGCGACCTGATGGAGTACTGCGCCGAACACATCCCGGCCTTCAAACCGTTGTCGGTCTCGGGTTACCACATCCGGGAGGCCGGAGCCACGGCCGCCCAGGAGTTGGCCTACACCCTCGCCGACGGCTTCGGCTACGTCGAACTGGGCCTGTCCAGAGGCCTGGACATCGACCTGTTCGCCCCCGGGCTGTCCTTCTTCTTCGACGCCCACATCGACTTCTTCGAGGAGATCGCCAAGTTCCGCGCCGCCCGCCGGATCTGGGCGCGCTGGATTCGCGACGTCTACGGTGCCAAGACCGAGAAGGCCCAGTGGTTGCGGTTCCACACCCAGACCGCAGGGGTCTCCCTGACGGCCCAGCAGCCCTACAACAACGTGGTGCGCACCGCGGTCGAGGCCTTGGCGGCGATCCTGGGCGGCACCAACTCACTGCACACCAACGCGCTCGATGAGACGCTGGCCCTGCCCACCGAACAGTCCGCCGAGATCGCCCTGCGCACCCAGCAGGTGCTCATGGAGGAGACCGGGGTCGTCAACGTCGCCGATCCCCTCGGTGGTTCGTGGTACCTGGAGGCCCTCACCGACGAGATCGAGGCCGAGGCCGAACGGATCTTCGCACGCATTCGTCACATGGGCGGCGGCGACGAGGTCGAGCATCCCATCGGCCCGATGACCTCCGGCATCCTGGCCGGGATCGACAACGGCTAAATTA
>NZ_ANBD01000150.1:0-13339 GCF_000341005.1 Nocardiopsis alkaliphila YIM 80379
GCCCTGGAGAAGGGTGACAAACGCATCGTCGGCGTCAACTGCCACACCAACACCGTTTCCGGTGAACTCGACATCCTCAAGATCAGTCATGAGGTCGAGCATGAGCAAAAACGTGTCCTGAGCGACCGCAAGGCCGCCCGGGACCAAGCCGAGGTCGAACGCTCCCTGACCCGCTTGCTGGAGGCCGTTCGCGCGAACGAGGGCAACCTCATCCCGATCATCATGGACGCCGCTCGAGCCGAGGCCACCCTTGGCGAGATCTGCGCCACGATGGGGGAGGAGTTCGGTACCTACACGGAGGATCCGCAGTTTTGAGGCGAGCCCGGAGCAAGCCCTGAGCGGACCCGGTCCCGGGGAGGCCGCGGAAGTGCCCGCGCCTTCCCGGGATGGGGCAGGATAGGGAGTATGCAGCCTTCGGACTTTTCACCGAACAGTGCGGTCGACCTCGGGGCACGCAAGGCGGCCTTGGAACGCGAGGCCAAGCAGCGTGCCGAGGAGTCGGCCGGTCGTACCAATCCCTACGCCGTCAACGTCGACGAGGCCAACTTCCAGCAGGTCCTGGAACGATCCCTGTCCGCCCCGGTCGTGCTGGCGGTCCTGGCGGGCTGGTCCGAGCAGTCCAAGCAGGTCGAGACCGCCTTGGACAAGCTCTCCAAGGGTTCCGGCGGCAACTGGCTCTTGGGCAAGATCGACAGTGAGGCGAGCCCGCAACTGGTTCAGGCGCTGCGGGTGCAGGGCGCCCCGACCATCATCATCGCCATTCAGGGTCAGGTCATGCCCCTGATGCAGGGGCCGGCGACCGAAGAACAGTTGCGTGAGGGCCTCACCCAGGTCTTCGGTGCCCTCGCCCAGCAAGGCATGCTTCCGCCCGGACATCCCGGCACGGTCGATGGTGACCCCTCCGCGACGCCCGAGGAGGAGTCCGCTCCCGAAGCAGAAGCCGACCCCGTCGACGCCGAGGCCCAGGCCGCCCTGGAACGCGGTGACTTCGAAGCGGCCGCCGCGGTGTTCGAGAAGGCCCTGGCCGCGGACTCCAAGAACGCCGAGGCCAAGATCAAACTGGCACAGATCCGGCTGATCGGACGTCTCCAGGACGTGGACGGTCCCGCTGCGCGCCAGGTCGCCTCCGACCGCCCCGACGACGTCGACGCGCAGATCACCGTGGCCGACATCGATATGTACGGCGGCAAGTTCGAGGAGGCCTTCGACCGGCTCATCGCGACGGTCAAGCGCACCTCGGAAGAGGAGCGCGACAAGGCCCGTGAGCACCTGTTGGCCCTGTTCGACCTGCTGCCCCCGGGCGATCCTCGGGTGAACGCGGCACGCCGCAAGCTCACCTCGGCCCTGTTCTGAGCCATTCGCTTCGAGCCAACCGCCACGTGGAAGCGGAGCACGTCGGCCGGTGATCGTTCCAGTGTTTCGCCGAACGGTCACCGGCCGGTTCTTCCCCCGTTTTCTCCTTGGGGTGGCAAAACAGCAAGTATTTGCCGTTTTGAGGATGAGCGGGATGTCCGGCATCACGCCGGGTAAGGATCCACTACAGCGGTCCGCTCGAGAACGCGGTCCGTACGGTGAATCGGTAGGCGGCCCATGGCGACGAACGACGTGTCACCCCAACAGCCACCCGGACGCGTGTCCTCCCGGCCTGGAAGGGCCCCCGTGGTCACGATCTCGGCCACCTACGGTGCGGGAGGAAGCATGATCGGGCCGGCCGTCGCCGCCCGGCTCGACGTTCCCTTCCTCGACCGCGCGCTGCCCACCGCGGTGGCCGCTCGGATCGGGTGCTCACTCGACGAGGCCCTCCAGCGCGACGATCGGGCACCCAGCGGCCTGGAACGGCTTTTGGTCAGTGCCGCCCGGTTGCCCACCGTCACCCTCGGCAGCGTCGACACCACCTACATCGGTACCACCAACGCCGAGGGGCGTCTGCTCTACGACCACGAGTTCGTCGAACAGACCGAACGGGTCATACGTGAGGTGGCCCGCACCGGCGGGGTGATTCTGGGTCGCGCGGCCGCCGCGGTCCTGGCCGACCACTCCGATGTCCTGCACGTTCGGTTGGACGGAGCCCGGGAGGCCCGCCTGCGCAGGGCCCGAAGGCTCTGGGAGCTCGGCGATCGGGTGGAGTTCCACGGACCAGACCGGGTGAACGCTCCGCCCAACGGGAAAGTACTGGACGCCAACGACCGGGCACGTGCCGCCTACGTACGTCGTTTCTACCGGATCGACCCCACCGAGGCGGCCCATTACCACCTGGTCATTGATTCCACCGCGCTCTCCACCGACGCCTGCGTGGATGTGGTGGTGCGCGCCGCGAAGGACCGGGCCCAGGGTGGCGACAAGGAATTTTGAGCCCGCCCCAATGGGAAGAATTAGTTAGATTCTTTCTGAAAGAGCTAATTGCTGACTTGTACTGACGTCACCCCCTTGACTCGGGTAGGGTGAGGCGACTCGGTTGTGGGCACCCAGCCAGCCCCCGATCAACAACCGAGACCCGCTCCGGCCGCCCCATCATCGGGCGAATCCGGCAGGATCGCCGCCGTCACGGGATCGGACCCGAGCGGTGCGCGGAGGTCGACCAGAACCCACCGGGGCGAGCCAGGAGAGCGTAGGGGCGTCCACCCGGTTCAGGCGATGGACCCGACCCCACTGTCCACGGGAGGGCCACCGGTGTGCCCCGCGGACGCATGACACCAGCAAGAGCCGAGGAGCAATACGTGGCCACCCTTCCCAGCGTTTCGTACTCCATCACCGTCCGACTCGAATTGGACGCCGGAGGCAGCGCTGTCGGCAGTCTCACCAACGCGGTGGAGCGGGTCGGCGGCATGATCACCGCCCTGGACGTGGCCGCGGCCGGGCATGAGCGCATCCGTATCGACGTCACCTGCGCCGCACGGGACACCGAACACGCCCAGGCCATCGTGGACGCCCTCGGCGCGGTCGACGGGGTCGTCGTCCACAAGGTCAGTGACCGCACCTTCCTGATGCACCTGGGCGGCAAGATCGAGATGAAGTCCAAGGTGCCGCTGCGTAACCGTGACGAACTCTCCATGGCCTACACCCCGGGCGTGGCCCGCGTCTGCCAGGCCATCGCAGCCAACAAGGACGACGCCCGACGCCTGACCATCAAGCGCAACAGCGTCGCCGTGGTCACCGATGGTTCCGCGGTCCTGGGGTTGGGCAACATCGGCCCCGAGGCCGCCATGCCCGTCATGGAGGGCAAGGCCGCCCTGTTCAAACGCTTCGCCGACATCGATGCCTGGCCCATCGCACTGGACACCCAGGACGTCGACGAGATCGTCCGTGCGGTCCAGGTACTCGCCCCCGGCTTCGGTGGCATCAACCTGGAGGACATCTCCGCCCCGCGCTGCTTCGAGGTCGAGGCCCGCCTGCGTGAACTCCTGGACATCCCGGTCTTCCACGACGACCAGCACGGCACCGCCATCGTCGTCCTGGCCGCTCTGCGCAACGCCCTGCGCGTGGTCGGCAAGAAGCTGGCCGAGGTGCGCATCGTCATGTCCGGGGCCGGCGCGGCCGGTACCGCGATCCTCAAGCTGCTCATGCACGCTGGTGCGCGCGACATCATCGTCAACGACGTGCACGGCTCCGTTCACGGCGGCCGTGACCGACTGGACGACAACCTGCGCTGGATCGCGGAGCACACCAACCCCACCGGGTACGACGGAGACCTCAAGGGCGCCGTCGCCGGCGCGGACGTGTTCATCGGTGTCTCCGCCCCCAATCTGCTGGAGGGTGAGGACATCGCCGAGATGAACGAGGACTCCATCATCTTCGCGCTGGCCAACCCCGACCCCGAGGTCGATCCGGACATCGCGCACCTGCACGCCTCCGTCGTCGCCACCGGCCGTAGCGACTACCCCAACCAGATCAACAACGTCCTGGTCTTCCCGGGTTTCTTCCGTGGTCTGCTGGACGCCCAGAGCCATCACGTCGATTCCGACATGATGGTCGCCGCCGCGGAGGCCCTCGCCGACGTGGTCACCGAGGACGAATTGGGGCCGAACTACATCATCCCGAGTGTCTTCCACTCGGACCTGTCCCACCACGTGGCCGGCGCGGTCCGCGAGGCCGCCCAGCGCGGTCGCAAGAAACGGGATTGACCCGCCGGTCCGATTCACCGGAAAGGGAGCGTCCCACTGATCGCTTTTCGGGTAAGGGTGGACCATGGATCAGTCGACTCTGACCGGCCGCTTGTTGGTGGCCGCTCCCCTACTGCAGGAGGACTCCTTTCGCCGTTCGGTGGTGTTCGTCGTCGACGACGCCGCGGACGGCACCCTCGGAGTGATCCTGAACCGCCCCCTGGAGTTGCCGGTGGAGGAGATCGTGACCGCGTGGAGTACCTATGCCAGTTCTCCGGCGGTGATGTTCTCAGGTGGTCCGGTCGGTACCGACTCCGGTATCGCATTGGGCAGAGCGATCCCCGACGAGGCGCCTCCGGGCTGGTCCCCGCTGGAGGGCGTGCGCCCCGGGACGGGCCTGGAGGAGGTGGGCCTGGTGGACCTGGACGGCCCGCCCGAGGTGCTCGGCTCTTGCCTGGGAGCGCTTCGAGTGTTCGCGGGGTACGCCGGATGGAGCGTGGGCCAACTGGCCGGTGAGATCGAGGAGGGGGCCTGGTTCGTGGTCGACGCCTTCTCCGACGACCTCTTCGGCGGTGACCCGGAAGGTTTGTGGTCGCGGGTCCTTCGACGTCAGGGGGGTCGGCTGGCGTTGTTGTCAACCTATCCCGACGACCCCACCATGAACTGAAGACTCCTCCGATGAGGAAGGCGAGGCGGGCCGCGGCACCCTATACCGTGGAACCCAGACGTTGAAAGGTGTGAGGACGATGTCGATGGACGTCCTGAACAAGGTTCTTCCGGACAGCGAGACCAGGCCGGACATCTCGCACGACGATGGCGATCGCGAGCGCTTCGCCCACTACGTGCAAAAGGACAAGATCACCCAGAGCGCGGTGACCGGTGACCCCGTGATCGCGCTGTGCGGCAAGGTCTGGGTCCCCAACCGTGACCCGAAGAAGTTCCCCGTGTGCCCGGAGTGCAAGAAGGCGTACGAGGAGATGATGAAGTAGACGGCCTTCGGTCGTGTACGAGAAAGGCCTTGACCCACCCGGTGGTGAGCCAAGGCCTTCGTCGTCCCGGGGCGTGGACGGTCATCTCCGAGTGGCCTCGGCGGTGCCGTGACCGGAACCGGTGACGGCACCGGTTCTCCCACCAGGATCGGGTCCGTTGGTCTTGCGACGGCCAGGGTCGGGTCGCCGGGCCGGAGCTGATGTCGGGTGAACCCACCGCGGACCTGGACATTCGCCACCAGGAACCCGCTGCGACCATCGCGCGTACACTGGCGTCCCACGGTGGTGCGGTTATCGTGGTCCTGCACGATTTGGGGCTTGCAGCCGCGTACGCCCATCGTGTGGCGGTACTCTCCGAAGGGCAGGACGCCGCGCGGGGCACCCCCGTCGACGTGTTCACCGCGTCGACGCCCAGCGCCGTGTACCGCCACGAGGTCGAAGTACTGCCGCATCCGCGTACGGGGCCCGCTCCTCACCCCGCTCCGGTAACCCGGGTGCACACGAAAACGTCCACAGGAGTAGGTCGTATTGGTGTCCACAACTGAACGGCAGTCGCGAGATGAGCCCTACCCGGAGGGGGAGCGCCGCCCCCGCTCCTCCAGTGGAGGAAGACGACGCGCCCGTAGACACAAGGCCACCCCTGGGGACGTGGTTCGTGGGTTCGTCCGGTTCTTCGGTGAGATCCTGCTGACCGCGGGACTGCTCATGCTCTTCTATGCGGCCTACGAAGTGTACGGATCCCAGTGGGAGACCGATCGCGAACAGCAGGACCTGGCGGATGGACTCGACGAGGCCTGGGCCGCGTCCGAGGAAAGCGGACCCGACTCCGAACCGCTGCCCGGCAGCGCCGATAGTCGCCTTTACGTCCCGGACTTGGACTTGGACTGGGTGGTGGTCAACGGGACCGAACCCGACGACATCCGTTACAGTCCCGGCCGGTACACCCAGTTCGACAGTGCCCCCGGCGAATTGGGCAACTATGGTGTGGCCGCGCACCGCACCCCTGGCCTGTTCTGGGACCTGGACCTGCTCGACGAGGGCGACGTCATGGTCTTGGAGGATGGCGAGAACTTCTACACCTACGAGGTCTTCCGTGAGGAGACCGTCCTGCCCGAGGACTTCTGGGTGGTCACCCCCGACCCCTTCGATGAGGCCTCCGAGGAGGAACCCGGTCGGGCACTGCTCACCCTCACCACCTGTGCCCCCAAGCTCAACAACACGCATCGGCTCATCGTCTGGGCCGAGTTGACCGAGACCACGCCCAAGTCCGATGGTATGCCGGACTCCATCGCGCACATGGCGCCGCAAGCCTAGGGAAGGGGACGCGAATGTACGGCCTGATCTGGCGGATACTGCCCGGCCCATGGGCTTCGAAGTTCATCATGGCGGTGGGTCTGCTGGCGGGCGGCGCCGCCCTGTTGTGGTTCTTCGCCTTTCCGGCGCTCTCCCCGCACATGCCGTTCAACGACGGCGCGGTGGACACCTCGAACTTCGGTGACGACCCCGCGGGGGAGAACCCGGGGATCGAGGAGACGCCCGAGGCGGAAGAAGTCATCGAGACCGATGAGGGGGCCTGACGACCGGAAGGTGACAGCGGTCTTCGAACGGCGGTCGAACGACCTGGCGGCGCGGTGCACGAGCACCGTGCCGCTTGTCGTGAGGTGGTGGGACGGTGGCCGGCTGTGCGCGGCACCACTGCCGGAGCTCCCGTCCGGGCTCCGGGCAACCATTAACCTCGAGCAGGTGAGTAACGGGGGACGAGACGAATGACGGTGACGCAGACCTCGGCGGAGGATCGCCTGAGCGGCCTTCGGGCCTGGCAGCGGGAGGCCTATGAGGAGTACTTCCGCAGGCAGCCGCGTGACTTCCTCGCGGTGGCCACCCCTGGCGCGGGTAAGACCACCTTCGCTCTCACCTTGGCCGGCGAACTCCTGCATCGGCACACCGTTCGTGCCATCACCATCGTCTGCCCCACCGAGCACCTCAAGAAACAATGGGCCGAGGCGGCCGCTCGGTTCGGTATCGCCATCGACCCCGACTTCAAGAACGGCCAGGGCGCTCTGGGCCGTCAGTACGTCGGAGTGGCCGTCACCTACGCGCAGGTGGCCGCCCACCCGATGCTGCACCGCAACCGCACCGAGGCACGTAAGACCCTGGTGATCTTCGACGAGGTGCACCACGCCGGCGACGCCCTGTCCTGGGGTGAGGCGGTACGCGAAGCGTTCGACCCGGCCACCCGCCGGTTGTCGTTGACCGGGACGCCCTTCCGTTCCGACGTCAACCCCATTCCGTTCGTGGACTACGTGCAGGACGGGGCCGGCGTGCGCCGTTGTTCGTGGGACTACAGCTATGGATACGCGCCCGCCCTGGAGGACGGCGTGGTGCGCCCCGTCATCTTCATGGCCTACTCCGGTGAGATGCGCTGGCGCACCCGCGCCGGCGACGAACTCGCGGCACGGCTGGGTGAACCCCTTACCCAGGACGCGCTCTCCCAGGCCTGGCGGGCCGCGCTCGACCCCAAGGGCGACTGGATCAAGAAGGTCCTCCAAGCCGCGGATCGGCGGTTGACCGAGGTACGCAAGACCCACCCGGACGCGGGTGCGCTGGTCATCGCCAGCGATCACGAGAACGCCCGCGCCTATTCACGGATCCTGAGGCAGATCACCGGCAAGGGCGCCACCGTGGTGCTCTCCGACGATCCGACGGCCTCCAAGAAGATCTCCCGGTTCGCGGCGGGTGACGACCGCTGGATGGTGGCGGTGCGGATGGTCTCCGAGGGGGTGGACGTGCCCCGGCTGATGGTGGGCGTGTACGCCACTTCCACCAGTACCCCGTTGTTCTTCGCCCAGGCCATCGGTCGTTTCGTGCGGGTGCGCAAGCGTGGCGAGGTGGCCTCGGTGTTCTTGCCATCGGTGCCCACGCTCTTGGAGTACGCGGGAGAGATGGAGCGCGAGCGCGACCACGTCTTGGACAAGACGCCCAACGATGACGGGTATCCGGAGGAGGACCTGCTCCGGGAGGCCAACAAGAAGAAGGACTCACCGGACGCGGGGGAGGAACTTCCCTTCGAGACGATGGAGTCGGCCGCCGAGTTCGACCGGGCCCTCTACGACGGCCTGGAGTACGGGGGCGGTGCGGCGGGCTCCAGCGAGGAGGAGGACTTCCTCGGGTTGCCCGGTCTACTCGATCCCGAACAGGTCTCCCAGTTGCTGCGCAAGCGCAAGGCCGACCTGAAGGCCGGTGAACTCAAGGCCAAGGGCAAGAGCCGGGAACCGGAGCAGGACTCGGGACCCACCCATGAGGTACTGGCCCAGCTACGTCGGGAGCTCAGCGGTCTGGTGGGGGCCTGGCACCACCGGACCGGAAAACCACACGGGGTCATCCACAACGAACTTCGGCGTGCCTGTGGTGGGCCGCCGGTAGCGCAGGCCACCCCACCGCAGATCCGAGAGAGAATCGCCAAGCTGCGTGCCTGGGCGGTCGGACGGAAGTAGGGGCCGGTCCGGCGAACGTGATCAAAGTCGGGCAAGCACAATCAGGTAAACACTGCGCAAGGCTGCGCAAGTCGGACAAACGCTGGGTGATTTAACAAATACATTCAGTGAGATGATTGGACGAAGCCCTCGCGGCGGTTCAGCCGCGCTCTGGTCCGGCCTGACCCTGTGCGCGTTCGCACTGACCGGTCTGGTGGCGAGTACCCCGGAGCAGGAGCCGCCCCGGTCATCCTCGACGCACACACCCGTACGGACGGCCGACCAGGAACCGTACTGCCCACCCGGGTCGGTGCCGCACGCCGGTACCGACCTGCGTGTGACCGATCCGGGCGTGCCCGCCGCCGAAGGTATGGAGCCCACCCCGGAAGAGGCCGCCGAGCACGACGAGCGCCTCCAGGGCGCCCTGCTCCACCTGCGAGAGGAGGAGATCGCCCCACCATGGACCATCCCGGTGGTCTTCCACGTCATCTCCGCCCGCGACGGCAGTGGCCGAGTCGAGGACGCACGAATCCATGAACAGGTGGACGTGCTCAATCGGGCCTACCGTGGTGACTTCGCACAGGGTTCGGAGGGTACCGACACCGGCTTTCGCTTCGAACTCGATGAGATCACCCACACCGTGAACGACACCTGGTTCCATCACTTCGGAGACCACCGTGACACCATTCGGCCCCGACTACGCCAAGGCGGACCCGAGACACTGAACGTCTACGTCGCCGCACTCGGGCCCGGGCTCCTCGGCTTCTCGACCTTCCCGCAGAACTACGCCCACAACCCCGAGCAGGACGGGGTCGCCATCTCGCACGAGGCCCTGCCCGGCGGAGGACTCGAACGCTTCGACGAGGGACATACCGGAACCCACGAGATCGGCCACTGGTTGGGGCTGTTCCACACCTTCCAGAACGGCTGCCAGAGTCCGGGCGACTACGTGGACGACACCCCCTACGAACGCGAGTCGGCCTCCGGCTGCCCGGTGGGCAGAAACACTTGTCCCCAACACCCGGGCCTGGACCCCGTCACCAATTTCATGAACTACAGCGACGACGCCTGCATGACCCACTTCACCCCGGGGCAGGCGCAACGTATGGCCGAACACTGGGTCGCCTTCCGCGACGACCCACGGGTCTGACCCGCCACGTCGACGTGGAGCGCCGCACCGGACGGAAACCGGGCGGCGTGCACCATTAGGCTGGACGCATGGCAGCGAACACCTACCTGACCGGGATCAAGCCCACCGGCGACTTCCACCTGGGCAACTACATCGGCGCGATCAAGCCCGCACTCGCGGCCGCGGAGCGCTACGACACGTTCTACTTCATCGCGGACTACCACGCGCTCAACATCATCAAGGACGCGGACGAACTCCGTCACAGCATCCGGTCGGGCGCTGCCACCTGGCTGGCCTGTGGACTCGACCCCGAGCGGACCGTCTTCTACCGGCAGTCCAGCATCCCTGAGACCTTCGAGCTCACCACCATCCTGAGCACTCTCACACCCAAGGGGCTCATGAACCGCGCGCACGCCTACAAGGCCGCCCGCGACCGCAACACCGAGGCGGGGATCACCGACCTCGACGCCGGGGTCAACATGGGGCTGTACAACTACCCGGTCCTGATGGCCGCGGACATCCTCATCATGGAGGGCACCCAGGTCCCGGTCGGCCGCGACCAGTCCCAACACATCGAGTACACCGCGGACATCGCCGGCTACTTCAACCACCGCTACGGGGACCGCTACAGCTTCCCGATCCCCAAGGGCGTCATCGACGACGGCGACGCGAGCATCCTGCCCGGTATCGACGGCCGCAAGATGAGCAAGTCCTACGACAACCACATCCCGCTGTTCCTGCCGGAGAAGAAGCTCCGCAAGGCCATCAACCGGATCCCCACCGACTCCACACCGGTCGAGGACCCCAAGGACCCGGACTCCTCGGTCCCCTTCCAGCTGCTCACCCACTTCGCCGACGCCGACAAGGTCGCCGAGGTGCGCAAGCGCCTGGAGGCCGGGGGTATGGGCTGGGGCGACTTGAAGAAGGAACTGTTCGAGGCGGTCAACGCCGAGCTCGGTCCCAAACGCGCCCGCTACGAGGAGCTCATGGCCTCCGAGACCGAACTCGACGACATCCTCGCCTCCGGCCTGGACCGTGCCCGTGAGCGCGCCCGCCGGGTCCTGAAGGACGTCCGCGCCGCCATCGGCATCGCCTAAGGGCGGCAGCGAACGTGAAGGGGGAGGCGACCTCGCCGGTCGCCTCCCCCTTCACGTTCACCGTGGGTTCAGCCGACCAGCGGTTCACCCTCCAGGGTCACGCCCGCCTCGCGCAATTCCTCCAAGGCCGAATCCACGGTGGGCCTGGCGACCCCCGCCGTCAACCCGAGCAGCACCCGTGTCGTGAACCCCGCGCCGTGAGCGTCCAACGCGGTGGCGCGCACACAGTGGTCGGTGGCGATCCCCACCACGTCCACGGTGTCCACACCACGTTCGCGCAGCCACGCGACCAGGGTCGTCTCACCGTCCTGAGCGGTGCCCTCGAAACCGCTGTAGGCCGCCGTGTACTGTCCCTTGCTGAAGACCTCCTCGGCGACCGAGGCGTCGAAGTCGGCGTGGAACTCCGCGCCGGTGGTCCCCACCACGCAGTGGCGCGGCCAACTGTCCACGAAGTCGGGGGTCTGAGAGAAATGCGCCCCCGGGTCGATGTGGTGATCCCGGGTGGCGACCACGTGGTCGTAACCGCCCGCGCGGGCGTGCTCGGTGACGGCGGCCGCGGTCCGGGCCCCACCGTTCACCCCGAGGCTTCCGCCCTCGCAGAAGTCGTTCTGTACGTCCACCACGATCAGTGCCCTGCTCATGTGCGGCACCTCTTTCCTTCACTCTTGCGGGGATGGCTGGTTTCGGACGAGGATCAGTGGAACACCGTCGGCAGCGTCGCTTCCCCCCGGGACATCCGCAACGCCTGTTCCGGAAGTTCGGCCACGGTGGCCCGGTGCCGTTCGCGGGCCTGGTGAACGGTCTCGCGCCCCACGATCTCGCCGTCGACGACCAACGGGCGTAGCAACGGGCGCGTTCCGATCACCTCGCCCGGATCGTGCGGGTACACCTCCTCGGCCAACGCGACGCCCTGGTCGTCCAACCGGCGTACCGCCCACTTGCGGCCGCCCCGACTGGGCTTGCCCACCGAACGCTTTGCGACCGGCTCCAGCGGAGAGCCGTCCTCCAACCCGCGTGCCCGTGCCACCAGCTTGTACACCAGGGACACGGTCGGAGCTCCCGAACCCGTCACCAGGGACGTACCCACTCCGTAACCGTCCACCGGTGCCACCGCGAGTGCCTGGATGGAGTGTTCGTCCAGGTCGCCGGTGACCACGATGCGGGTATCGGTGGCCCCGAGGTCGTCGAGTTGGGCGCGTACCCGGGAAGCGGTCTTGGCCAGGTCACCGGAATCGATCCGGACCGCGCCCAACCCCGGTCCGGCCAACTCCACCGCGTGCCGTACCGCGCGTTCGACGTCATAGGTGTCCACCAGCAGGGTGGTCCCGGTTCCCATGGACTCGATCTGTGCCTTGAACGCGTGCTGTTCGCTGTCGTGCAACAGGGTGAAGGCGTGCGCCGCGGTGCCACCGGTGGGCACCCCGAAGGAGCGCCCCGCCTCCAGGTTGGAGGAGGTGGCGAAACCGGCCACGTAGGCGGCGCGAGCGGCGGCCGCCGCGGCCTGTTCATGGGTACGGCGCGAGCCCATCTCGATCAAGGGACGGTCGCCGGCGGCCACCGACATGCGGCTGGCCGCGGAGGCGATCGCGCTGTCGTGGTTGTACACCGACAACGCGAGCGTCTCCAGGATCACGGCCTCGGCGAAGGTCGCCTCCACCACCAGGATCGGCGAACCGGGGAAGTAGGCCTCGCCCTCGCCATAACCCCACACGGTTCCGGAGAAGCGGTAGTCGGCCAGCCAGTCCAGGGTGGGCTGGTCCACGACCTCGTTGTCGGCCAGGAAGTCCAGTTCGGCCTGCCCGAAGCGGAAGCGTTCCAACAGGTCCAAGAAACGCCCGGTGCCCCCGACCACCCCGTAGCGGCGGCCCTCGGGTAGGCGGCGGGCGAACATCTCGAACACCGACCGGCGTGCGGCGGCACCACTGTGCAGGGCGCCCTGGAGCATCGTCAGTTCATAGTGGTCGGTGAGCAGCGCGCTGCTGCTGTCCTCGCTCATAGGGGCGAGCCTACGTGTTGAGGTCTCAAGGGTGGCGACCACCCCACCTGCGTTGGTGTGGTGCGAGCCGGAGTGGCGAACAACAATACCCACTTGGTTGGTAGAAAAGGAAAGAGGGGTAGCCTGGAGCCATGCTGAGGATTGACCGTTCGATCTACGACCAGATCGTCGCCCACGCCCGCCGTGACCACCCCGACGAGGCGTGCGGTGTCGTCGCGGGACCCGAGGGTTCCGACCGCCCGGAGCGGTTCATCGAGATGCTCAACGCCGAACGGTCGCCGACCTTCTACCGTTTCGACTCGATGGAACAGCTCAAGGTCTGGCGTGAGATGGACGACCGCGACGAGGAGCCCGTCGTGATCTATCACTCCCACACCGCGACCGAGGCCTACCCCTCGCGCACCGACATCGGCTATGCCTCCGAGCCGGGCGCTCACTACGTCCTCGTCTCCACCCGGGAGCCCGACACCGTCGAGTTTCGCTCCTACCGGATCATCGACGGCGAGGTCACCGAGGAGCCGGTGGAGATCCTCGAAGCCGACGGCGGCCGGGAGG
>NZ_ANBD01000150.1:13345-17464 GCF_000341005.1 Nocardiopsis alkaliphila YIM 80379
ATGACGGCGGTGAAACACCTGTTGGACATGAACGCACACCAACGACCGCTAACGGAGTCACTCACATGGCCATCGAGGTCCGTATCCCCACCATCCTGCGCAACCTGACCGACGACGCCAAGGTCGTCGAAGGGTCCGGAGCCGACCTCGGCGAACTCTTCGCCGATCTGGACGGCAAGTACCCCGGCATCGCCGAGCGCTTGGTGGAGGACGGCAAGCTGCGCCGCTTCATCAACGTCTACCTCAACGATGAGGACGTTCGCTTCTCCGGCGGGCTCGAGGCCGAGCTCTCCGACGGTGACAACGTGACGATCCTGCCCGCCGTCGCCGGCGGAAGCCACTAGGGAACCATGCGCTACGACTCCCTACTCGACTCCCTCGGTGGCACGCCGCTGGTCGGCCTACCCCGGCTCTCGCCCTCCCCGCGGGTCCGGCTCTGGGCGAAGCTGGAGGACCGCAATCCCACCGGCTCGATCAAGGACCGCGCCGCGTTCTTCATGATCGAACAGGCGGAGAAGGACGGGCTGCTCACCCCGGGGTGCACGATTTTGGAGCCGACGTCGGGGAACACCGGCATCTCCTTGGCCATGGTCGCCAAACTGCGTGGTTACCGCATGGTCTGTGTCATGCCGGAGAACACCTCCGCGGAGCGCAGACAACTGCTCGCCATGTGGGGTGCCGAGGTCCACTTCTCCGAAGCCGCCGGCGGCTCCAACGAAGCCGTCCGCGTGGCCAAGGAGATGGCCGCGGCCCACCCCGACTGGGTGATGCTGTACCAGTACGGCAACCCCGCCAACGCCCAGGCCCACTACGAGACCACCGGGCCCGAGCTGTTGGCCGACCTGCCGGAGATCACCCACTTCGTGGCGGGCCTGGGAACCACGGGCACCCTCATGGGGGTGGGGCGCTACCTGCGCGAGCACAGGCCCGACGTGCAGATCGTCGCCGCCGAACCGCGCTACGGCGAACTGGTCTACGGGTTGCGCAACATCGATGAAGGGTTCATCCCCGAACTCTACGACGAGTCGGTGCTCACCACCCGGTTCTCCGTGCCCGCCGACGCCGCGCTCAGACGGACCCGGGAGCTCTTGGACGAGGAGGGCATCTTCGCGGGGATCTCGACGGGTGGGGCCCTGCACGCCGCCCTAGGAGTGGCCCGCAAGGCCGAACGTGAGGAGCGCGGCGCCGATATCGCGTTCGTCATCGCCGACGCCGGTTGGAAGTACTTGTCCACCGGCGCGTACGAGGGCACCCTCGAAGAGGCGGAGGAGCGGCTGGAGGGACAGCTCTGGGCCTGAACAGGGCTTTCTTCGATTCCGGGGCCGACCGTTCGGTGGTCGGCCCCGGTTTTGGTCGGGGCCTCTTCCGCTGTCACGAACCTGCCCCTCGTAAATCGGTCATCTTTGGTCAATCGGTGTGAAAAATTCACACGTGATGCACGTCGCCTGAGATGCGGGCCACATTTTGTACCACCCGGGCGGTCATTGGGGTACACCCGTAACTACGGGACATCCGCAGAACCAGCCGCCACCCGCTCTTCTCCGCGCACGGTCACTCGGGAGCCATGAAAGCGGTGCGGCCGACTGAGAAGGCGACGACGACGTGCGACTCACGATTATCGGGTCCTCCGGGAGCTTTCCCGGGCCGGACAGCCCGGCCTCCTGCTACCTGGTCGAGGCCGGTGGATTCCGCCTGCTCCTCGACCTCGGCAACGGTGCCCTCGGTACGCTCCAACGCCACACGGACCTGTACTCCGTCGATGCCGTCTACCTCAGCCACCTGCACACCGACCACTGCGCGGACATGTGCGCCTACTGGGTCGCCCGCATGTACGCCCCTGGGGGAACCAAACCCCGCATCCCCGTCTACGGCCCCCGGGGAGCGGCCGAACGCCTGGCCGACATCTACGGACTGGAGCGCGACCCCGGCATGACCGAGGTCTTCGACTTCCATGAACTCACCCCCGGCGAGTTCCGGATCGGGCCCATGACCGCGCGGGTGGAGCGCGTCAATCATCCGGTCGATGCCTTCGGCATCCGGCTTGAGCACGAGGGTGCCAGCCTCGCCTATTCCGGGGACACCGGTTCCTGTGATTCCCTGATCGAACTGGCGCGCGGTGTCGACCTCTTCCTGTGCGAGGCCGCTTTCCACGATCACGTCGAACACCCCAAGGACATGCACCTCACCGGGAGCGAGGCCGGAGAGCACGCCGCTCGTGCAGGGGTCGGAAAGCTCCTGCTCACCCACCTGGTGCCGTGGAACGATGATGAGGTCACCATGAACGAGGCCCGCTCGACCTTCGACGGGACCATCGAACTGGCCCGGGGCGGACAGGTACATCGGATCGGCGGCTGAGCCGCGCGGGGCACGTGTCGGATATACGCTCGTACCCATGGCCCGACCTGACGGACGCGTTCCGACTCAACTCCGCACTGTGAACATCACCCGCAACTGGCTCCGCCAAGCGGAAGGCTCCGCACTCATCGAATTCGGGGACACCCGGGTGCTCTGTGCCGCCACCGTCGAAGACGGTGTACCGCGGTGGCGCCGAGGGACCGGCGAAGGGTGGGTCACCGCCGAGTACGCCATGCTTCCTCGGGCCACGGACACCCGTGGTGCCCGCGAATCGGTGCGTGGAAAGATCGGCGGCCGCACCCACGAGATCTCCCGACTGATCGGCCGTTCCCTGCGCGCGGTCGTCGACTTCAAGGCGATGGGCGAACACACCATCACCCTGGACTGCGACGTGCTTCAGGCTGATGGCGGCACCCGCACCGCGGCGATCACCGGTGCCTACGTCGCCCTCGCCGACGCGATGAAGTACCTGCGTAAGCGGCGCAAGCTCAAGAACAACCCACTCATCGGCTCCCTCTCAGCGGTGAGCGTCGGCGTGGTGCAGGGACAGCCCCGGCTGGACCTGAACTATCTGGAGGACTCGGTCGCCGACACCGACATGAACGTCGTGATGACCGGAGACGGTAAGTTCATCGAGGTGCAGGGCACCGCGGAGGGGCAGGGTGCCGCCTTCGACCGGGAGCTGCTCAACAAGCTCTTGGACCTGGCCGCCGGTGGTTGCGAGGAACTGACCGCCATCCAGAAGAAGGCCCTGGCCGGGTAGGGGCTCGCCCGAGGAGGCCGAGGAGTAAGTGACCATGAAGCTCGTGTTGGCCACGCGCAACGCCAAGAAGGTGCCAGAGATGCGCGCCATCCTCGCCGACGCCGGCGTGCGGGCCGAGGTGCTGGCGTTGGACTCGTTCCCGGACATACCCGAGGTGCCCGAGACCGAGGCCACATTCGTCGGTAACGCGCGGCTCAAAGCGCGGGCGATCGCCGAGCACACCGGTCTGCCGGCGATCGCCGACGACTCCGGGCTCGCCGTCGACGAGCTACGGGGGATGCCCGGTGTCCTCTCCGCTCGCTGGGCCGGTCGTTTCGGTGCCGGAGACCAAGACCGGGCCAATCTGGACCTGCTCTTGGACCAGCTCTTCGACACCCCGGTGGAACGGCGGGGAGCACGGTTCGTCTGCGCGGCCGTGCTGGTCATGCCGGACGGAACCGAGCGGGTGGCCGAAGGTGTGTTGCGCGGCCACTTGCTGAAGGAGCGGCGCGGGGAGAACGGGTTCGGTTACGACCCGGTGTTCGTCCCGGACGTTCCCCAGGGCGAGACCCGCACCACGGCGCAGATGTCCGCCCAGGAGAAGAACGCCATCAGCCATCGGGGTATCGCCTTCCGAGCTTTGGCCAGGGAACTGGCCGACCTGGTCTGACCGGCCCGTGGGGCGCGGGAGACCCTGTGCCCCACGGGCCCCGACTCGGTGGAACAGAGGGTGGAGAAAAATCTTGCGCACTCACGTTTGGCCGCTGCCGAGCTCGGGGAGGATGGCCTATGCCTGACCAACAAACCCAACCGGCGCTTCGGCACCTGTAGCCACACGCAGGGAAGCAGGAGCCGTAAGCACCAAGGGACGTCGCACCGCAGCCCATCGCGGAACGTCCGACCACACAGGGACTCTCCTCATCGGTCCGGGCGGATTTGACGTCTCCGGAACAGTTACCTAGACTCACTGAGTCACTGCGGGACGGTGAGCGGAACCCCTCGGGTTCGAGCTCGGCACCGGG
>NZ_ANBD01000151.1 GCF_000341005.1 Nocardiopsis alkaliphila YIM 80379
CAGAGCCAGGGCCGTGTCCCGATCGAACAGGTCCGTCGCGAACTCCAAGGTCCCCTCGACACCCTCGTCCACCCCGGACTCGCGCAGGTCCAGGGTGAGGTCGAACTTGGCCGACCCGGGTGGACGAAGCGTGAGTTCCATCTTGGTCCCTGGCAGCTCCGTGCTCGCCTCGGTGTTGTTCTGCAACACGAGCATGACCTGGAACAGAGGATGGTGACCGCCGGAACGTTCGGGTGCCAGCGCCTCGACCACCCGTTCGAAGGGCACCTCCTGATGCTCGAAGGCGGCCAGGTCGGTCTCCCTGACCTCTTCGAGCATCCGTGAGAAGGAAACATCCCCCTCCACCCTGGTCCGCAACACCAGGGTGTTGACGAAGAAACCGACCAGATCATCCAACGCGGGATCCTCACGACCCGCGACGGGGGTGCCGATGGGAATGTCCTGTCCCGCCCCAGAACGCGACAGCGTCACCGCCAACGCCGCCTGCAACACCATGAACAGGGTCACCCCATGAGCTGCGGCCAAAGCCTTCAGCTCACCATGCAACCGCCCGGAAAGGTCGACATCGACCGTCTCGCCCCGATACGAGGCCACGGCCGGGCGTGGCCGGTCGGTCGGCAGGTCCAGGACCTCAGGCGAGCCGGCAAGCCGTTCACACCAATAGAGAAGCCGCGTATCCGATGTCCCGGCCGTCCCATCGAGACCATTGAGGGACTCCCGCTGCCACAACGTGTAGTCAACGTATTGGACGGTGAGCTCGGGTCGCCCGGACCAATCGGGTTCGCGCCCGGCCAAACGGTCACCGTAGGCGGCGGCCAGATCGTCCATGAGCGGCCGCATCGACCAGCCGTCCCCGGCGATGTGGTGCAGTACCACTACGAGGGTGGACTCGTGGTGTCCGGTGGTGATCGACCACGCGCGAATGGGGAGTTCGCGTTCGAGGTCGAACGCATGGCCCACAGCGTCTTCGATCCGCGCCTCCAGGGCCGCCTCGTCGGCTTGGACGACCTCCAGTTCGGGGGACCGATCCAGGACGCACTGGTAGGGCTCACCCTCGTGTGAGGGGAACACCGTCCGCAGGGACTCGTGTCTGCGGACGACGTCGCCAAGGGCCTCTCGCAGGGCACCGTGGTCCACCGGACCGGTCAGCCGCAGCGTGATGGGGACGTTGTAGGTGGCACTCGGCCCCTCCAGACGGTGGAGGAACCAGAGCCGCCGCTGCGCGAAGGAGAGCGGAACACGTTCGGGGCGCTCGGCCCGAACCAACGCGGGGCGTTCCGGGCCCTGGGCGCAGGAACGGATCCTGTCGGCCAGGCCCGCCACAGTCGGTGCGGTGAACACCTCCCGGAGGGCGATCTCCGTGTTGAAGAGCCCGCGTACGCGGCCGACCAGCCTCGTGGCGAGTAGGGAGTCGCCTCCCAGGTCGAAGAAGGAGTCGTCCACGCCGACCCCATCGAGGCCCAGGATGTCTCCGAACACCCCGCAAAGGATCTCCTCGTGGAGGTCACGGGGTTCGCGCCCGGCTGAGACCAGGGTACGTTCGGGTTCGGGCAGAGCGCGCCGATCGAGCTTGCCGTTAGCGTTGAGGGGCAGTTCGGTGAGCACGACCACCGCGGAGGGCACCATGTGGTCGGGCAACACGGAACTCAGGCCGGACCGTAGATCGACCGGCTCCGGTCGGGCCGCCTCGGCCGGAACGACGTAGGCGACCAGTCGCCGGTCCCCCGGTCGATCCTCACGCACCACCACGGCCGCCTTGGCGACCCCGGAAAGCGCCATCAGAGCACTCTCCACCTCTGCGGGCTCGATCCTGAACCCTCGTACCTTCACCTGGTCGTCCACACGGCCCAGGAACTCCACCTCTCCTCGGTCGTTCCATCGAACGAGGTCGCCGGTGCGGTACATCCGCTCTCCGGTACCGGCGAAGGGGTCGGGGAGGAAGCGTTCGGCGGTGAGGTCGGGACGGCCCACGTAGCCGAGGGCGAGCCCGTCGCCGCCCACGTAGAGTTCGCCAGGGACCCCGGCCGGGACCGGACGCAGGCGTTCGTCCAGCACGTAGGAGGTGCGGTGGGCGATGGGAGCACCGACCGGCACCAGGGTTCCGTCGACCATGGTGACCTGGTACGAGTGGGTGAAGACCATGCTCTCCACCGGCCCGTATCCGTGTTGCAGCCGGACGGCGGGACGGGTCTCCAAGAACCTGCGCATGTGTTCCACGGAAGGGGCCTCGCCACCGGTGATCACCTGGCGAAGACCTTCGAAGACCTCCGGGTTCTCATCCAAGACCAGGTTGAAAAGGCCCGCCGAGAGCCACATCGAGGTCACGCCGTGTTCCGCGCACAATCGGGCCATGAGCGCCGGTTCGGGTTTTTGGCCTGGTTGCAGGACGCACGGGGAGCCGTGCAGCAACGCCCCCCAGAACTCCAGAACGAAGGCGTCCCACGAGACCGGCGCCGTCTGCAACCAGACCTGTTCCGGACCGAAGTCCAGGTAGTCCTGTCCCAGCAAGGTGGACACGATCGCGCGGTGCGGTGCCACGACGCCCTTGGGCTCACCCGTCGAACCCGACGTGAACATGACGCAGGCCGGTGCGTCGGGCGAAACGGCCACCCCGAGGTCGTGAAGGGCCTGGGTTCCGATCCGCTCGTGTTCGGCGTCGAGGAGGATCGCGCGCGACTCCGCGGGGACTCGTTCAGCGAGTCTGCGCGTAGTCACCACCGACCGCACGTCCGCCACACGGACCATGGTGGCCAGGCGCTCGTCGGGGAAGGCCGGGTCGAGGGGAACGTATCCGGCACCGGTCTTGAGAACCCCGATCAGGGCTTCCGCGAACCCCTCGCCCCTTTGCAGGAGGACGCCCACCAGGTCGCCGGGGCCCATACCGAGCTCGCGCAGGTACCGCGCGAGGCGGTTGGCCCTGGCGTTCAGTTCTCCGTAGGTGAGGCAGGCTCCGGTACCGGGCAACGCCACGGCGTCGGGATCGGTTCCCGCCCGAGCCTCGAAGATCTCGTGGACGGTCTGGCCCGTGTCGGCCGACCACGCACCGACCCCGAACTCATCGAGGATCCGGTGACGCTCCTCCTGCGTAAGGAGGTCGAGCTCGGCGATCGGTGTCAGCGGTGCCTCGCACAATGCGTCGAGCAAGCGAACGAAGGAGTCCGCACGGCGTTCCAATTCCTCGGGCGTGAAAACGGCCGGGTTGGCGTCGAAGTCGATGTGCAGGGCCCCGCCACGACGGCGTTGCAGGACGTCGATCCGTAGTTCCTCGATGGGGCCTTGGAAGATGTTGTGCGGTTCGCACGCCAGATCACCGAAGTCGACGTCGTAGTCGAACGACATGATGTTGATCAAAGGACCGAATTCCCGTGGGGCCCTGGGAGTCTGTCCCAGGAGCCTGCGGGTCGCGGCCACGGGATGGCGTTGGTGCGGCAGACACGCACGCAGGGTCGCGGCGACATCGCGTGCCACGTCCGAGACGGGGGCGGATGGGGAGACGTCCAGTCGCAACGGGATGACGTTGGAGGACATCCCGGGGGTCCTGCGGGACAGCTCCGTGGTCCGGGCGGCCACCGGCAGGCTCAGGAGGATGTCGTTCTCCCCCGTCCACTTGTGGGTGTAGACGGCGACCGTGGCCATGAGGAATTGCTTCCATCCGGTTCCACAGCGCCGTGCCACCTCCCCGATCCGGGCCGTGGCCTGCTCGTCCATGACGCGTGTGGCCCGGATGTAGTGGCGACCGGGTGCCTCGCGGCGGTCGGTGAGCGCCGTGTGGTGGGGTGCGCCTCGTAGGTAGCCCGACCAGTACCGGGTGTCGGCCTCACGCTCGGAGCCGTCCACGTAGGCCTCGGCCTCATCGAGCAACTCCAGGAAGGAGCCGGGCGAAGCGCCCACCTCGGCTCCGGTGGTCTGAGCGGAGTACAGCTCGGCCACTCGACGCGCCAAGAGCATGAAGGTGTAACCGTCGACCAACAGATGGTGGGCTCGCTGGAACCAGAGGTAGTGTTCCGGTCCCAAGTGGAAGAGGGTGTGGGCGTACAGGTTGTCACGAGTGGGGTCGAGCGGTACGGCCAACTCTGCGCGCATGAGTTCCAACGCGGCCGCCATGGGGTCGGGCGCCTCCCGCAGATCCACCCTGGCCATGGGGTGGCTCAGGCCGGGATCGATCCTTTGTGCCGGCCCTTGGTCGGTGTCGACGAAGCGCGTACGCAGGATTTCGCTCTCACGCACCACGGCGGCCACGGAGCGCTCCAGCGCGGCGGCGTCCACCGGCCCTCGCATGTCGTAGTACTCGCCGTTGTTGAGCATCGGACTGTCCGGGGCGGACTGGTGGATGAACCAGAGTCCACTCTGCGCTTCGCTGAGCGGTCGGTATCCATCGAAGTCGCGGAGCATGGTTCTTCCTTCTTCCTTCGGCACGTCTGTGGGGGTCACGTGAGCGGCGGTGGCGACCCGCACCGGGGGTCACGGGTCGAATCGAGGATCAAAAGACGGGTCGCGGGTCCGATGCGATCGGAGTCGGCCATGGGGACGGAGGGAGGGTGACGTCCTCGGGTTCCAGGTCCCCGATGGCGTACTTGCCGAGCGCGCTGATGAGGAGAGCCGCTTCCAGCCGGAACGCGGAGACCAGATTGGCCAGACCGTTCTCGGGGTCCTCGTCGGCAGCGATGAGGGCCGCCCGGCCCAGGCCGACGGCGTCGGCCCCCAAGGCCATCGCGGCCACCGCGCGCCCGGCCTCCCACATGCGCCCCGAGACCAGGAATGTGCCCCGGTCGGTTCCCGCTCGGGAGGGGTCGGCATGGGTCGAGCCGATCCGGCGTACACACTCGTGCAACGGCAGTCCGACCCGGTCGAGGAAGACCGACGGTGCCCAGCCGGACCCGCCTTCGGCTCCATCCACGGTGACGGCGTGCGCCCCGGCCTCCCACGCCATGCGAGCGGCCTCGGCCACGTCGCGTCCGGGAGGGAGCTTCACCCAGACCCGGGCTCGAGGGAAGTTGTTGCGCATGAAACGGATCTGTTGGTCGAGGATCTCCTCGGTGAAGGTGCCCGGGGTAGAACTGCGCAGCCACAGGTCGTCGCCAGGACCCGAGGCCTGGTCGACCTGGTGAGTGGCGGCGTAGCGTCGCGCCTCATGGGCGTCGACCAATGTCAGTCCACCCAGCCCCGGCTTGGCTCCCTGTCCGACCTTGAGTTCGAATCCCAATCGGCCCGATTCGAGCAGCGGAGTGACGGAGGGGTCGGAGTAGACCCGATTCCAGACCTCGGCGTCGGCATCCTCCGTGCTCTGTTGCACGACCACGCCGCCCAAGCCTTCGGGTAGGGCGGCCGTGTAGGAGGCCAAACGGCCGAACAGCGAGGATCCCGTGCGCAGGCCTTGGCCGGCGACGACGTTCTCACCGACGACCATGGGAATCCCCAGGGCCCCGGCTTGGGCCCCCACGACCAAGGCCAGGTCGGCGCCGACCTGGGTGGAGCCGAAAGCGGATACGTACAGTGGGCAGGGCACGTCGAAACCGCCGATCCGTGTGCTCAGGTCGACGTCCGAATGCAGCGGCTCCCCAGCGAGATCGATCAGCTTCTCCAGGCGCCGGGGCATGAAGACCGGTGGTATGAGGCGTGCGAGGTCGAGGGGGTCACGAGCGGAAACCGTGTCGGCACGTGCGCCGATCACCGCTCTCCCGTAGGCGCCTTCGTCGAGGAAGACGGCCCGTGCACCTTTGCGCGCACGGTCACGGACGGCTTCCTCCGGGAACCCCGGAGCGTGCAGGGCACTCATGCCGACACCACCCCTGGAAGCTTGGGGTAGGCGGTGACCTGCCACAGGGACTCGGTCCTGGTGAGGTAGCGCAGCACGCGCTGCAACCCCATGCCGAACCCCGCGCTCGCGGGGATACCGCGTCGGGCCTCCTCCAGGTACCAGCCGTACTTGGCGGGGTTCTCGCCGCTTTCCCTGATGCCCTTCACGATGGCCGCGTAGTCGGACTGGCGTTCGCTGCCACTGACCAACTCGCCGTACCCGCCATGGGCCAGCAGGTCGAAGTTGCGCAGTACTCCGGGACGATCGGGGTCCTCGCGGTCGTAGAAGCCGCGTGACCCCTTCGGGTAGTCGGTGACGAAGAACGGACGATCGTATTTGCGGGAGAGGACTCGTTCCGCTTCCCAGTCGATCTCGCTCCCGGAGTCTTGGGAGTGCCCGTAACCGCTCAGATCCGCCACCGCGTCGGTGTGCGTCCTGGTCTCGAACCCGCCTTGGAGCAGCGCCGAGAAGAAATCGATATCGCGCCCCAAGGAAGCCAGGAGGTCGGGTACCCCCTCCGTCACGTGCCGGACGATCGCGATGAGAAGATCGGCGGCTTCGTTCTTGGCTTCCTCCCGGGAGGCTCCGGCGATCTCCACGTCGATCTGGTGGAACTCGAAGAGGTGGCGACCGGTACCAGCGGTCTCCAAGGGTTCGGCCCGAACGTTCGGCGCGATGTAGAAGAGGCGGGGGAACCCGCGCAACGACACCTGCTTGTACAGGATTGCGCTGGTCATGAGCTTGTAACGATGACCGTAGAAGTCGACATCGAGCTGCTTGGCGCCCCTGCCGCCGGGATCGGTGACCGGTCCGGTCAGCGGTGACAGAAGCTCCACGAAACCACGGGAGCGCAGGTGCTCCCGAACCGCGAACAACACTTCTTGCTGGATGAGCATGATGTCGCGGGTGGCTGGAAGGGACAGGTGGTCTCCCAGGGGCGGCGGGACGGAGATGGCCGCTGCGGGGACGCGTGCGTGCATGGTTCCTCGATTCATAGGTCGGCCGCGTGAAGAGTCATCCCGGCAGCACGATTCCGAGCCTTGGTGTCGTAGAGCCGTTCCACGTGGTGCAGCATGAAGAGCAGGTCGTCCGTGGCCAGGCGCTTCGGTGCCGCTGTGGACGGGGCTGGACTGATGGGCATGTTTCCGGTGGTGAGCCACTGCAGACGCCCGTACCGGTCCAAGTAGCTACGGGTCGATCCCCGGTTGTCCGGATGCAGGCAGAAGGGCAGGTCGAGTACCCCCTTCGCGAAAGCGCGTGGTAGGGCTCGACCAACGTCCTCGGAGATGGTGAGCACGGCTTCGACCAGCGCGCTCGCCTGCGCGAGCACACTCGTGGACCGAGGCCGTTCTTCGGCTCGGCTCGTCTGGGCCCCCACGGAGGCGCCGGCCTCCAGAGCGCGCACGTTCTCCTCGATGGTGGGGATGCGGTGCGCCTCGGCCTCGGTCTTGACGATGATCCGTGCGGCTCCGGCCCGCATGGCTGTTCTGACCGCCTGCTCGGAGAGCATCGCGGCTCCTGCCGAGGTCCGGGGGAACACCCCCATGTAGGTATAGAAGACCACGTGCCACTGGGCGTCGGGAAGGTAGAGCGAGGCCAAGGTCCTGAGAGCGTGTACCGCCTCCTCGTCCTGTGCGGGGTCGGTCTGCTGGGCGTAGCTGAGGGAGACGCTGCGGATACCGTGCTGGACGAAGAAGATCCCTTCCAGGAGACTGAGCGCGACCAGCAGACCGGGAGGACAGAGCTGGCCGAGCATGCAGCCACCGAAACTCTCCAGGTGGGGGTGGAAGTCCTCCCCTGCTGCCTCCGCCAGTAGTTCGGTGCTCTCCACCCAGTTGTCCACGGCCTCGAAGATGGGGGTGCGACCGTAGGGAAGGCAGTAGGAGACCGGGCCCCCTTCGGTCGCTCCCAGACCCAGTCCGACAAGGGCGCGGAAGATGTCCTGCGGGCGTGAGGACCCATGTCGGACCTGTACGGGAAAGGCCGGTCCGTGGACGTCTCGGAGCATTTCCAGGCTCCTCGACCGCGGATGGACGACAATGGGATAGCCGTTGAGCCGTATCCCCTCCTCCAACGCCCGTTCGGCGGCTTCGTGGTTACCGGTGCGGGTGTAGCTGTCCAGGGTCAGGGTGCCGACCGTGGTGGCATCGGCGTCCTTGGTGCCGATCAGACCCATGCGCATGAGATCGGGGTCGCAGAACCCCATACGAGGCTGCACGACCAGGCGGCCGGCCTGGTTCGCCTCTTCCACGTAGTCCCCGAACGAGATCCCTTCTGAACGCCTCACGCCGCCGCCCGCAATCCTTTTTGCGTAACGAATTCTTTGAACTTGTCGAGCTCATCCTCGGCGAAGACGGCATCAAATCCTGCTGCAATGAGTCGGCGACTGAAGCCAACGTCGCGCACCCCTTCGACCCCGAGTTTTCCACCGACCACCAGAGGTACCCTTTCCAGCCCTGGAACGAACCGAAAGTGTTTTATCAGGGACATAGCGTCATTAAATCCGTGCCCGTTGACACTGCTGATGACGACCAGGTCAGGGCGGTTCTCTAGGCAACTCTCCACCAACAAGGACTCCTTCACACAGGCACCGATATTGATCACCTCGTGCCCCATTTCCTCCAAAAAAAGCTGCATGAATATAAGATTCCAGGTGTGAGAATCTGAAACCGTACTCGAGATGATTGATCTCGGGGTGAATGTTCGAATGCCGTCACTCGTCATGGAATACTCCTCGCCAGTGAACCGAACGCCCACTGGTCCACCTATCGTGCAGCGAACGTACTCTCTCGGACCACACGAAAAGGGAAGTGCGATAGGCAGATTGGGCGGCGCAATGCCGTACTGCCGCTCAACAGGAGGCTTCCACCGCTCCTCGTTCGGCCGATTCCATGTGAAGGGGTCTCAACGCCCGCACGAGGTTCAGCAGATGCACGCGGGCGCGCCCGGTGGTTCGGTCGCATCGCACTATTCCGCGCACCATGAGGGCATTCAGCGCACGCCCGCACTCGGCCAGATCGAGTCCTGCGATGCGGGCGAGCCCATCGGCCTGTTCACCCTCAGGGGTGGCGGACAACAGATCGAGCATGGTGCGCTCGTGGGAGTTGGCCGGTTCACTCTCGGCCCGCAGCTCCGCGGCCAGATCCACTTCGGCACCACTGAGTGGACACAAGAAGGGGATCGGGTCCTTCCTGAGGCATTCGAGCAGGGTGGCGGGATCGTACAAGGACAACCAGGTCGCGGCGCGAACCACCGCACCGGGGAGGTGGTCCAAAACCGCGCAGATCCGCGTCAGGTGCCGTATGTCGTCCGTGTTCGCGGGTGTAGTGGACCAGACCTCGTCCGAACACCGGATGAGGAGCTTGAGCGACATCTTCGGCTCCAACGCGGCAAGCGGGAACACTCGTTCACCGGGGATCTCGTGCGGGCGGGGAGCGACGGTGAGCACCCGCAGTCCGGGGCACGAACGCAAAAGATCAGCCAGCGCGCCCTGGCTGAGAGGTCCGTTCCGAGGCCGGTTCAGAACCAACAGGACCGGGTCGGAACCTAGTTCCTCGAAGATCTCCTCGCTTCCGTCTCTTGCGCTTTCCCCATAGACGAGAGAGACCGCGCTCTCCACCACCTCCTTTGACGGCCCTTGCTGTCCGAAGGAGAAGGCCACGGGCTCGTCAGCGCTCGCCCAGAGCACCGGAACGCCGGACGATCCATGAAAATGCTGCGCTACCTCCGCGACGAAGTGCGTCCGTCCCGTCCCCGGGACGCCGGTGACGGTCACCAGACGAGACCCGGGCGAGGCCAGCAGCAGACTCAAAGAGCCGGCTTCCGTTCCCCGACCGACGAGCGGCGAACACCATGGGGCAGGCAGGGCGACGCTCGCCCCCTCCATCCCAAAAGGGTGTCCGTACGGCCGACTCGCGCATTCCAGTAGTAGGGAGGTGTCCTCGTCGTTCAGCCGGAGCGCCTCGGTCAGCAGGCGGGCGGTCACCTTGCGGGGATGCCGAGCCCTGCCGTGCTCCAGGTCGCGAATGGCTCGAACACTGATGGTGGAGAAATCAGCGAGTTCCTGCTGGGTGAAACCCATTCGGGTCCGATGGTGACGGAGCAGGTCACCGAAGGAGGGGCTCTGGTGCGCGTCCAGCATGGGGGGTGGGACCTTTCCTGACGCCGGTCTCGGACGAACACCATGTTCGTTATCTCCGCTATCTCCAGCGCATCCCCACAGAAACCCCCGCCCCGATGGCGCGGCGCGAACCTCCCGAACCGCACCCTCTCCAGAGCAGGGCCAGGTATGAACGATCCGGCTGGTGAAAGCCGCTCCTCCACACCCGGGATAGTCACGTGATAAAGAAACCATTATCTACGCGAAGCCACCTGCTTTTCATACCCAAAACCATTCACCGAGAGCGACGAAATAACCACGTTTTGCTCTCCGGGCCGTCAAGGACTCGGCCGTGGTGGTCCTCGCTCCTGGTGTTCCTCACCGCCCCGGTCCGGTGGGAAGGACCGAACGGACCGGCTCCCTACCTCGGCCGGGGAGAAGTCTTCCTTCCTCGGTTTCGGAACCGTTCACACCGTGAACGCGTCATAACCCCCGACGAGCGCTCCTCGGCCACGGATCCCCGCCGCCGCCCCCGCCTCCCGGTGTCGCACGTCTCGCCACCCACGCCACTCGCAGAAAGAGATCCCCACGTGTTGCTGAGTGCCCCCGCGACCGGTCAGGAGGCGGCCGACGCGGCCTTCCTGACCATCGGTGTCGCCCTCGCCGTCGGTATCGTCATCCTCCTGGCGCTACTGCTGATGGTGAGCAGACTGTTCCGCAAGGTCGAACAGGGCAAGGCCCTGATCATCTCCAAGGTGCGCGACGTCCACGTCACCTTCACCGGCGCGATCGTCCTTCCGGTCCTGCACAAGGCCGAGGTCATGGACATCTCGCTCAAGAGCCTCACCCTGGAACGGGGCGGACGCGAGGGCCTGACCTGCAAGGACAACATCCGCGCCGACATCACGGTGTTCTTCTACGTCCGGGTCAACGAGACGGCCGAGGACGTCAAGAAGGTCGCGAAGGCGATCGGCACCGAACGCGCCAGCGACCAGGACACCCTCCAGGAGTTGTTCAACTCCAAGTTCTCCGAGGCCCTCAAGACCGTCGGCAAGCAGTTCGACTTCGAGGAACTGTTCACCCACCGCGAGGAGTTCCGCCAGGCGATCGTCTCCCTGATCGGCACCGACCTCAACGGCTACATCCTGGAGGACGTGGCCATCGACGAGCTGGAGCAGACCCCACTGCACCAGCACGACGCCAACAACATCCTCGACGCACAGGGCATCTCCAAGATCACGGAGCGCACCGCCAAGGAGCACAAGCGCACCAACGAGTTCGAGAACGACCGCAAGAAGGAGATCGACCGCCAGAACACGGAGACCGCCGAGACCCTCGCCGAGCTGGAGAAGCGTCGCGAGGAGGCGGCCGCCAAGGCCAAGCGCGAGATCGAGATCATCCGTGCCCGTGAGGAGGCCGAGACCGCCCGGGTCCAGGCCGAGGAGCGCCTCAAGTCCGAGACCGCCAACCTGCGCACCAACGAACAGCTCGGCGTCCAGCACCAGAACCAGCAGCGTGAGATCGCGGTCGCCGAGAAGAACCGCGAGCGCGTCATCGCCATCGAGACCGAACGCATCGAGAAGGACCGCCTGCTGGAGGTCATCGGCCGCGAGCGCGAGACCGAGCTGAGCCGCATCGCCAAGGACAAGGAGGTCGAGGCCGAGAAGCGCGAGGTCGCCGACGTCGTCCGCGAGCGCGTGGCCGTCGACCGCACCGTCGCCGAGCAAGAAGAGGCGATCAAGAAGCTGCGGGCCGTGGAGGAGGCCGAGCGCCAGCGTCAGGCCATCATCATCCACGCCGAGGCCGAGGCCCAGGAGAACCTGGTCAAGGACATCAAGGCCGCCGAAGCCGCCGAAGCCGCGGCCAAGCACAAGGCGCAGGAGGAGCTCACCCTCGCCGAGGCCCGTCAGCAGGCCGCCGAGCTGGACACCCGAGCCAAGATCCGTCTGGCCGAGGGCCTTCAGGCCGAGGCCGCGGCCGCCGGTCTGGCCGAGGTCCAGGTCCGCGAGCAGGACGCCGAGGCCGTGGAGAAGCTCGGCCGCGCCGAGGCCGTCGTGGCCCGCGAGAAGGCCGACGTCGAGGCCGACGCCGTGGAGAAGAAGCTGCGCGCCGAGGCCGCGGGTCTGACCGACAAGGCCGCCGCGATGGCCGCCCTGGACGAGGTCAGCCGCGAACACGAGGAGTACCGTCTGCGGCTGGAGGCGGACAAGGAGATCCGCCTCGCCGGCATCGACGTGCACCGTCAGGTCGCCGAGGCCCAGGCCGCCGCGATGGCCGCCGGTCTGGAGAGCGCCGACATCAACATCGTCGGCGGCGACGGCGCGTTCTTCGACCGCATGGTCAACTCGATCGGTATGGGCAAGGCCGTGGACGGCTTCGTCAACGGTTCCGAGACCGTGCAGGCGCTGGGCAACGGTTGGCTCAACGGTGAGGGCGACTTCGCCCAGGACATCAAGAACCTGTTGTCCGAGGTCGGTACCGAGGACGTCAAGAACCTCACCGTCTCCGCCCTGTTGCTGAAGCTGATCGCCGCGGGCGGCCCCGAGGCCGGCAAGCTGGACCGACTGCTCGGCACGGCCCGTTCCCTGGGCCTGGACCAGATGCCCGTCAACGCCCTCGCCCCCGTGAAGCAGTGAGGTAGTCCTCCGTGACCGAGGCCCACTCCCAGGAAGCCCCTTCCCAGGAAACACGGCTCCAGGAGACCGAAGGCCCCGGGCCCCAAGCCGAGGACGCGCGGTCGCTGGACGCGGGCACCTACGAGGTGCTCCGCGCCCGGCTCCGCGAACAGACCGGCGAACTGGCCCGGCGGACCGAGGAGCTGAACAACCGCCGGTTGGAGGTGTTCGGTGGCACCGAGCTGACCCTGCTCGGTACCGAACGCATCCGCACCGAACACAACTGTGTGCCCCGCGACATCGTGAGCGTGGGGCGCTCCGTGGGAAACGACGCCGACGGGGACACGATCCTGTTCGGTTACAACGTCTACATCGGCATGCAGAGCACCACGCACGTCCATGACGTGTTCTCCCTGCACCGGTACGAGCACGGTGGTGACTCCTTCACGTTCACCGACGTGCCCGAGGACTCCATCCCCGGGCTGCTCGCCGACGAGCGTTTCAGACAGGGTTTCGAGCAGCTGTACCGTTACTACCGCGACGCCCGTCTGCTCCAGTTGCGCAGGGTCGAGGAACGGTTGCTGGCCGTCTTTCAGACCGGCCCGAGCACGGAGGACGTTCGGGTCCTGAGGTGGTCGATCTCGCCCACCGGCGAGATCGCCTACCTCGACGACCGGGGCGAACGCGACCACGTGTTCCCGCCCTCGCACGACTTCTCCTGGGTGGAGGCCACCCGTGAGGACCACGTGCAGGGGCGACACCCGCACATCTCGATCCGCGACGCGTTGTTCGTCGAGACGGTCGGCGGCGACCTGACCATCAAGATCGAGAACAACACCGAGGTCGGCGAAGGCATCTACAGCGAGCCCGTCGACGAACCGCTGCAGAGCCTCGCCGACGCCGACGTGTTCCACGCACGGGTCGGTGCGCTGATCCTGCTGAAGATCCGCCCCTACAACGAGACCGCCTGGCGTTACCTGGTCTTCAACACGCGCACCAAGCAGGTCGAGCGCCTCGACGGCATCGGCCAATCCTGTCAGCGTCTGCCCGACGACCAGGGCCTGATCTTCCCCGGCGGCTACTACCTGTCCACCGGGGTGGCGCGAACCTTCGACACCGACGTCACCGACCTGGAGTTCGACCGGGTCGTGCGCTCGCCCAACGGCGAGGACGTGTTGTACGTCTTCCACTCGCGGGCGGACGGTCGCAGCCTGCTGCTGCCGTACAACACCATCCGCAAGGAGGTCGCCAACCCGATCGTCTGTCACGGCCACTCGCTGTTCGATGACGGGACCATGACCGTCTTTCGTGACAACTCGGGCGAACCCACCAGAGTTCACCCGATGCAGGTGTGGCGCACACCCTTCGTCTCCGACGTCTACGCCGCCGCCCAGCCCGTGGGCACCGGGCCACTGGAGCGGATCGGCAACGCCGAGCTGGTCCAGGGCGTGTCCGAGTGCCTGTCGGTGGCGCGGATCGCCGAGGACATGCGGCCCTCCACCGAGGTGTTCGAGGCGCTCATCGCCTCCTGCCGCCGGGTCCTGGACCGTTTCCACTGGCTGGGCGAGGAGGAACTGGGAGACCTCGCGTCCCCGCTGAGCGAGGTACGCGCCACCGCGGAACGGGTGCTGGAGGAGTTCGAGACCGTCCAGACCCTGACCCGGCAGGCATCCGAGACCTTGCGGGAGACGGAGGAGAAGGTCACCTCGCTCATCCGCCGCTCCCGGGGCGAGACCCCGAGGTCGGCGCAGGGCTGGGTGGACCGACTGACCGAACTTCGCCGCGCCCAAGGGCAGGCGGCCACGCTGCGCGAGATGCGCTACGTGGACAGCGGCCGCGTCGACGCGGTCGAGGAGGGTCTCGGTGAGGAGATCGCCTCCGCCGGGCGCCGCACCGTCTCCTTCCTCGAACAGGAGGACGCCTTCGACGGCTACCACCGTGAGGTGGAGCGACTGGTCGAGGAGGCCGAGGCCTTGGAGGCGGTCAGCGCCGCCACCACGGTCGGCGAACGCATCGCCGAACAAACCGAGGGACTCCAGGTGGTCACCGAGGTGATCGGTTCCCTGGACATCGGTGACGCCCAGGTGCGCACCCGCATCCTGGAGCGGATCAGTGAGGTGATGGGCGGGGTCAACCGGGCCCGCGCCACGCTGGAATCTCGGCGCAAGGAACTCCTCGCCTTGGAGGGGCGGGCCGAGTTCGCCGCCGAGTTCGCGCTGCTGGGCCAGGCCATCACCGGGGCGATCGCCGCCGCGGACACCCCGGACCGCTGCGACGAACAGCTCGGCCGGATCATGTTGCGGCTGGAGAACCTGGAGTCGCGCTTCGCGGAGTTCGACGACTTCCTCCAGGAACTGGCCGACAAACGCGAGGACGTCTATGAGGCGTTCTCCACCCGTAAGCAGGCGCTGGTGGACGAACGGGCGCGCAGGGCCGACCGCCTGGCCTCTTCCGCCACCCGTGTCCTGGAGGGGGTGCACCGGCGGGTCGCCGGCTTGACCACCCTGGAGGACGTCAACACCTACTTCGCCTCGGACGCGACGGTGACACGGCTGCGCCGCACCGTCGAAGAGATGCGCGAACTCGGGGACACCGTCCGTGCCGAGGAACTCCAGGGCCAGATCCTGGCCGCCCGGCAGGAAGCCGGCCGGGCCCTCCAGGACCGCAGCGACCTGTTCGAGGGCGGGACCGCGGGCGAAACGATCCGGTTGGGCCGGCACCGCTTCGCGGTCAACACCCAACCCATCGACCTCACCCTCACCCCGCACGGCGGACGCATGTCGGTGGCCATCACCGGCACCGACTTCCGGGCGCCCGTCACCGACGAGGCCTTCCAAGAGACCGAGCACCTGTGGGATCGACCGCTGGTCTCCGAGAGCCCCGAGGTGTATCGGGCCGAGTACCTGGCCACGTCGATCCTGACGGCGGCCGAGGAGGGTTCGGACGGGCTGACGCTGGAGGCCCTGCACGAGGCGGAGCTGCACGCCGAGAACGGCGACTCGCTGCTGTCCCTGGTACGCGGAGTGGCGGAGGCCCGCTACGACGAGGGGTACGAGCGGGGCGTGCACGACCACGACGCAGCGAAGATCCTGTCGGCGCTGCTGCGTCTGCGCACCGGCGCGGAACTCCTGCGCTATCCCGGTCAGGCGCGCGCGATCGCCCAGTTGTTCTGGGCTCACGGCGCCGAGAAGGACCGGCGAAGCGCCTGGCGCACCCGTGCCGTCTCCCTGGCCCGGGCCCGGAGCGTGTTCGGTGCGCGCAGGTCGACGGCGATCGACGCCCTGCGCACCGAACTCGCCGAGGCCGTGGACACCTTCCTCACCGAGACCGGGCTGCACCAGGAGGCCGACCTCGACCTGGTGGGCGACTACCTGTTCGAGGAACTGGCGTTGGAGAGCCAGAACCAGCGCGGATTCGTCTCCAGCGCGGGCGCCCGTACCCTGCTGGATCGGTTCCACCGGACCCTGGGCAGCACTCGGGAGACCACCCGCAAGGCCTTCGAGGAGGACCTGCGCGGGCTCGGTGACGACGTGTCCGCCCGTCACCAGCTGGTGACGGCGTGGCTGGAGGCCTACGCCGCCACCCTGGAGGAAGTGGTCGCCCCCGGTGACCTGCCCGAGGCGGCGGCGCTCCAACTGGCCTCCGTGGACCGGTACGAGTCCTCCGCCGCCGTCGAGGAGAGGGTGACGGGGCTGTTGGGGTCCCACCCGAGGATCCAGGAGCGTTCACTCCTGGTGCGGCTGGACGAGATCCTGCCGCGCACCCGCCGGTTCCGGGCCCTGGACGTGCCCGCCTACCGGGACTTCCAACGGCGCCGCAACGAGTTGGTGGCCGCCGAGCGTGAACGCCTGCGTCTGGAGGAGTACAAACCGAAGGTGATGAGCGGGTTCGTCCGCAACCGCCTCCTGGACGAGTCCTACCTTCCGTTGATCGGCGACAACCTCGCCAAACAGTTGGGGGCGGCCGGTGACGACAAGCGCACCGACCAGAGCGGTCTGCTCCTGCT
The DNA here is from genome assembly GCF_000341005.1 of Nocardiopsis alkaliphila YIM 80379. Taxonomy (GTDB): domain Bacteria; phylum Actinomycetota; class Actinomycetes; order Streptosporangiales; family Streptosporangiaceae; genus Nocardiopsis; species Nocardiopsis alkaliphila. Next base: position 16,518 of record NZ_ANBD01000151.1, read on the forward strand.
CATCTCCCCGCCCGGGTACGGCAAGACCACGCTCATGGAGTACGTGGCCAGCCGGCTGGGGTTGGTGTTCGTCAAGGTGAACGGGCCCGCGCTGGGGCACTCCATCACCTCGTTGGACCCGGACGAGGCCCCGGACGCCACCTCCCGCCAGGAGGTCGAGAAGATCTCCTTCGCGTTGGAGATGGGCGCCAACACGATGCTCTACCTGGACGACATCCAGCACACCAACCCGGAACTGTTGCAGAAGTTCATCTCACTGTGCGACGGGCAACGCCGGATGGAGGGCGTGTGGGAGGGCCGTACCCGCACCTACGACCTGCGCGGCAAGCGGTTCGCGGTGTGTATGGCCGGTAACCCCTACACCGAGCAGGGCAAACGGTTCCGGATCCCGGACATGCTGGCCAACCGCGCCGACGTGTACAACCTGGGCGACGTGCTTTCCGGCAAGGAGGAGCTGTTCGCGCTCAGCTACATCGAGAACGCGCTCACCTCCAACCCGACCCTGGCTCCGCTGTCCACGCGGGATCGGGAGGACGTCCACACGTTCGTGCGGATGGCCCAGGGTGATGACTCGGTCGGCACCGACCGGTTGAAGCACCCGTACTCGGCGGCCGAGGTGGACCGGATCGTGTCGGTGCTGCACAAGCTGCTGCGCGTTCAACGGGTGGTGTTGGCCAACAACCAGGCCTACATCGCCTCGGCGGCGCAGTCGGAGGAGGCACGCACCGAACCGCCGTTCCAGTTGCAGGGTTCGTACCGGAACATGAACCGGCTCGCGGAAAAGATCGTGCCGGTCATGAACGAGGCCGAGGTGGAGGCCGTCATCGACGACCACTACCTGGGCGAGGCGCAGACCCTCACCTCCGGCGCGGAGGCCAACCTGCTCAAGCTGGCCGAACTGCGCGGGGTGATGACCCCTGAGCAGGAACGACGCTGGGCCGAGGTCAAGGCGGCCTTCCGTCGCGGCAAGGCCCTCGGCGGTGCCGAGGACGACCCGATGACCAGGGCCATCGGCGCGATGGGGCTGCTCGCCGACCGCGTGGGCGAGATCGGCACGGCCATCGAACGAGGCTCACCGAAGTAACCACGGAGTCCGTTAGAAGGCTCGGGCCGCCGCAC
>NZ_ANBD01000152.1 GCF_000341005.1 Nocardiopsis alkaliphila YIM 80379
CGGCGCCTGCCGAGGCACCGGTGAACAGGCCGCTCAGAGGCGAATGGTGTCCCGGTTCGGATCAGTGAGCATCTTGGGATCACGGTCACGCAGCAACGCCACGATCGGGGCGACGGTGTCGGCATGCTGGGCGTACTCGGCCTCCTCGGCCTTGAGCCCCACGACCTGGAAGAACAGCACCAGTCCGTTGTCGGTGTCCAGGATCCGCATGTCGGCGTCCGGAACGATGGCCAGCGACGTCATGTCCCCGTTGGACTTCTCCCCGCCCAGTGGCGCCTGGGTGATGATCCAGTGCCCCACGTCCAGCTGCGCGCCGGCGAGGAACTGCTCGGCCAAGGCGTGCAGCACGCGCAGGATCCACGCGGGCACCGACTCGTCGCCGTCCTCACGCGGGATACGGCAGGTGAACTCGAAACCGGCCCCTGAGACCCGCTTCTCCTCACTGGTCTTCTCCCCGAGTTCGGTGAGACCGAAGGTGACCAGCAGCCAGTACCCCTCCATGGGGTAGGCGAGCACACCGTCGATGCCCCCGTCGGTCTCCCTGGCGGGGAACTGGATGGTGAGGGGCCGCACGTCCGGGTGGTGCTGCGCCCATCCCTCGTAGATCTGGGTGAGTCCGGGCAGCATCTCCAGCATCGTGCGTTCTCCAGCGTCGGGGTCGGTGCACTTCAGAGGATAGGAGCCACCGGGAGGAACACCGACCGCCCTCGGCGAACGCCTACCGCCGCTCGGCGGGGGCGGGCGNNNTCCTATCGATGAGGTGAGACTTCAGAACCAGGACCCGCCTGGGGGGCTTGTTCGCGGGGTCGGCGGGTTGTAACTTTCCTTCGAATTCTTCTGACTCCAAGGAAAACTACTTCCCCTGACTTCGGTGGTAGAGCCGATCCCCTCGAACCCGCTCCAGAGGTGGCTCCATGAATTCCCCCTTCCTCAGTCGAGCCCTGGCCGGACTGGCCACGGCCGCGCTGATCGCACTCACCCCCCAGGTCTCCATGGCCGACAGCACAGATTTCGTGCCCACACCGGCGGACACCTCCGCTGAACGTGAGACGGCCGACCAACAATCCCTAAAGGACAAGCTCGCCGCGACGGCGGTCCCACCCGGGCCGTTGAGTTTCGGCGCCGAACCCCTGGCCGCCGCCCGAAGCGCCGCCGAGAGCGCGGCGGCGGGCGCCTCCTGCGCCATCTCGGCCGACGCGGCCACCGCGCTGGCCCTCGCCCCGGTCTGGCCCGAGGTCTCGGCCGGGTCCTCCGTGGCGCCCTCACCGATGACCCTGTCCAGGTACGACAACCAGTCCGGCCTGTACGATCCCGCCGGGCGGGAGGGCCTGTTCTTCAACCCGGGCGTGGGGCTGTGGCAGATGGACTCCGCCGGGCTCGGCACGAACAACACCGCCGGGGAGGCCATCGACTCGGTGTGGGTGTCCGACTTCGTGGTGCCCTACGTCGTGGACAAGTACTGCACCGCGCTGAACGGCGGTTCGACCGCGCCGGCGGCCCGCGCGACCGCCTGGGCGGACTGGAACGCCTGCCGCGCCGGTGACTGCGACACCATGTACTGGCGCGCCTTCAACAACGGAATCGGCACGGATCCGTCCGTGGGCCGCTACGGCGGCGCCGAACCACGCACCTGTTGGTTCGAGGGCGCATCGCGTGACTGTCTGTTCGTGGACGTGACCAAGGCCCAGGGCGCGGACTGGTGGACGAACCCCAGCAGCGGCCGGTCACCCGTGCCGCACCCGTTCTACGTGTTCAGGGCCGATGGCGAAGAGGTTCGAGTGTGGCTGGCCCAGGACTCCGGACACGCTGTCGACGTAGCGGTCACCCGCCCGTTCGGAGGTAACGCGCGTGACTCCCTGACGTGGACCGACGGTCAAGGACTGTGCGACACCACCCTCGGGCGCGGTTCCTGCTGACCCACTCGGGAATTCACTTTTTCGAACCCTGGTCCCTTATGGAACCCTGACCCTATTTTCCTCTCTGTTCCGTTACACGATGGAAAACCTGAGGACACAGCAAGAAAAACCTCCAATACAACCTCTATCTAGTCTCGCCAGTGCATGTTATTTTCTCTCCATCCGGGGGGATCCGCTGTAAAAGATTCAACGAAGAGGCCCAGATGTCCCACTCCATCGCCCCAGAGATCGAGCTTCCCGCTCTCGACTTCGACGACATGGAGGTGATGAGCG
>NZ_ANBD01000153.1 GCF_000341005.1 Nocardiopsis alkaliphila YIM 80379
TGCGGCTGAGCCCCGAGGAAACCGCTTCTCATCCCCCACCCGTCACCCCTCAAACCCCTTTCGTGAAATTAATACTCGAACCCCCACACCCGAGTATTCATTTTCTCTGAAATCACCACTATGGGTGACCGATCCATCTCCTCATGCTTACAGAAGAAGGTGCTTGATGACGACCAAGGAAATCCCCACGATCGAGCTTCCCGCTCTCGACTTCGACGACATGGAGGTGATGAGCGTCCGCGAGGCGGTCGCCGTCCCGGAGACCGGCGCCACCAGTGGCTCCAGTTCCTGCACCTCCACCTCCTGCTGTGGCTCCAGCAGCTGCTGCTCGTCGGGGTCGTGCGGCTGACCGAAGGTACGAACGGGCGGCCCCTCTCGGCGGGGCCGCCCCCACGGGTCCCCGGATCACGCCCCCACTCCCCCGGCAACACGAGCACGACGAGGGCCGCACGTGTACGCGATCAACGCCACGGACATCACCAAGGACTACGGGAAGGGAGAGGTGCTCCACGGCATCTCCTACCAGGTACCCATCGGAGGGATCGCCGCGCTGCTCGGCCCCAATGGGGCGGGCAAGACGACGCTGATCGAGATCCTGGAAGGTCACCGAGGACGTACCTCGGGCAGTGTCGAAGTGCTCGGTCTGGACCCCGGCAATCGCCGCGACTTCGCCGAGCTGCGCACCCGCATGAGCGTCGTCCTCCAACAGACCATGTTGGAACCGGGCCTGTCGGTCCGCGACATCCTGCGCAGACACGCCTCCTACTACCCGAACCCGCTGGGGGTGGACGAGGCGCTGGAACAGGTGGAGCTCACCGAGAAGCGGTCCGCGCTGGTGCGCTCCCTCTCCGATGGCCAGCGCCGCCGGCTGGACCTGGCCTTGGCCCTGACCGGGCGCCCCGAACTCCTCTTCCTCGACGAGCCCACCACCGGACTGGACCCGGTGTCCCGTCGCCGCATCCGCGCCCTGGTCGCCGGACTGCGCGACAGCGGCACCACCGTCGTGCTGACCTCGCACGACCTCACCGAGGTGCAAGAGCTCGCCGACCAGGTGGACGTCATCCGCGATGGCGAGTTCATCGCCTCGGGCACCCCCGAGGAGCTGGTCCAGGGGTCGACGGCCTTCACCGTGGTGGAGTTCACCGTTCCCGAGGGGGTGGACGGACGCCTGCCCGAGGGCGCCACCGTGGTCAACGGCCGCGTGCGCATCCACACCGACGACCAGGACGCCGTGGTGGAACGTGTGCAGACCTGGGCCAGGGACGAGGGGACCAGGATCAGCGGCCTGACGATCGTGCCTCCCAGCCTGGACGACGCCTACGTGGCGATGCTGAACGACCCGCGGCTGGAGACGGAGAAGTCCGAATGAGCACCACCCAGACCGGCGCCCGCGGCGCGCCCCGCACCAGGCGCCCGAGCAGCTTCCTGCTGCACGTGGACGGAGAACTCAAGGAGTTCTGGCGTTCCCCCATCACCCTGGCGTTCATCGTGGCCATGCCGGTGATGTTCTACGTGGGCTTCGGGTTGGCGTTCCGCTCCCAGGCCGACGAGATCCGCGTGGTCGGTGAACACCAGATCACCCAAGGAAATCTGAGCTATGGCGGCATCCTGGGCTTCGCGCTGATGTCGGTGGCCTTCGCCAACGTCGCCATCGGGCTGGCCATTCGCCGCCACCACGGTCTGTTCAAGCGCTTCCGCACCACCCCGGTCAAGCCGGTGACGGTGATGGGCGCCTACCTGACGAACACGCTGTTGACCACCGTGATCGTGTTGGCGGTGGTCACCGCCATCGGAGTGCTGGCCATGGGCGTGACCATCGACCCGGCACGTGTCCCACGACTGTTGATCGCCCTGCTGCTCGGCTTCGTCTGCATGGCCCCACTGGGCGCGGCCGTCTCACTACTACCGCCCAACGCCGACGCCGCCGTCCCCGTCGTCAACGGCATCTTCTTCCCCGCCGCGTTCCTGGCGGGAGGGTTCATCGTCCTGCCCCTGGGTGACACGGTGGCCGCCATCGTGGACCTGTTGCCGGGTCGCCCGCTCACCATCTTGATCCAAAGCTCGTTGGCCGAATCGGGCCCCGCTTGGGACTGGCCATCGGTGTGGTCGTTGCTGGCCTGGGCCCTGGTGGGCACGGTCATCGCGCTGCGCTGGTTCCGTTGGGCCTCCGAGCGGGAGCCCCGCGGCTTCGGTTCGGCCAAGGAGCGGTCCGCGCGCAAGGCGGAGTCGGCCGAGGGTGCGGAGGACAAGGGTTGAGCACACCTTCCTTCACCGTGGTGGAGGGTCCCTACCTGGTCTCCCGGTTGAACCTGTACCCCCACCGATGGTTGCGCCCCGAGCGGACCACGTCCTCCTTGGACGACCTGCTGGTGCAGGCCCTCGTTCAGGAGGAGGAGGAACGCGAGCGGCTCCGCGAGGGCCTGTTGGAGACCCTGCACCTTCTCGCTCCCACCGTGGGCGAGAAGGACCGACGCGAGGTACTGGCCGCCAAGCGCGCTGTGTTCAACAGGCGTCCGCCCCGAGCGAGCCTTCAGGGACACCCGATCCTCGACGAGGTGCCCGCCCTACGGCGGTGGGCGGCGAGCCATCGACGAGCCGAGGACGTGGCCGCGCACTTGGACGCGGCCCACGAGTCGTCCCTGCGCGACGAACGCGCGGTACTGGCGGAGTGGGCGGGCGACCCGCACGTGGACCGGTCCACCGCCCTGTCCAGCGCCGATCTGCACCGGGCGGTGGCGGCCCGAGCGGCCCACACGCGGACACCGGACAAACGCATGCGCAAGGCCGAAGCCTCGTTGGTCCGCTACTTCTCCCGGTCCACGTTGAAGGTCAGTCCGTACTCGCTGTACACGGCGGTGCACTTCGACGACCTGGAACGACCCTCCGGTATCGCCCATGCGGGTGCACCACTGCGTCTCGAACCCCACCCGGACCTACGTCGGCTGCTGGTACGCCAGGCCGGCCGTGCCCTGGCCACCGATCCCCAGGCCCGGTCGGGCCTGGAGTGGGTACTCACCGGTGGGGCCCGACGGATCACCGGCGTCGAGGCGGGTGCCGAGGACGGGGTGGAACGCCTGGTGGTACATCGTCGCCGGTGGGCACCGCCTTCCTCGGGCCTGCGCGCCGAGGCGTTCGGGGAGGAAGAGGTCCGCCTCCCCCTGACCGGGAGTTGGGACCGGTTGATCTCGGTCCTGGAGAAGCGGGCGACCGCGCCGGTGCGGTTGGACGGACTGTGCGACGCGGTCGCCACGGACCTGGGTTGCGAGCCCGAGCAGGCCCTCGGTGTGTTGGACAAGCTGATCGAGGCGGGCGTGCTGGTGCCGTGGGCTCCCGCCGCCGAACAGTCCCCCGATTACGTGCACCGTTGGCACGACCTGGCCCGGAGGCTTCCGGGTGAGGTGGCGGCCCGGGTCACGACCGCCTTCGAGACCACCGCGGAGGTATTGGCGGACTTCGCCGAAGCCGACGGCGCCGAGCGTGCCCGTGGGGTGCTGCGCCTGCAAAAGGCGTGGTCCGCGGCCGTGGGCGTCGAGGACTCGGCGACCTCCCCGGTGGTGGAGGACTGCCTGACCTCGCGCGGCGTTCCGGTGAGCCGTTCGACGACCGCGCGATGGTCGGCCGATTTCGAGCGGCTGATGCCGTTGTTGTTCGCGCTGGACGACCAGCGGGTGCTCTCGGGGGCGTTGGAGCAGGTGTTCGTGGCTCGGTACGGCCGGGGCGGTCGATGCTCGGACCTGGACGCCTTCGCCCAAGACGCGCGCGCCGCGTTCCCGCTCACCCAGGAACTCATGGGCGGTGATCCCGGTGCCCTGGCGGACGCGGACCAGGGCCTGCGTCGGCTGCTGGAAGCCCGGGCCCGCGCCGTGGCGCACCTCGTGGAGCTGGGACGCTCCGGCTCCGAGCAGGTCGAGATCGACCCGGACGTGGTGGCCGAGGTCGCCGAGGCACTACCGGAACGGGAGTTCTTCGCCCACCGTTCCCTCGCGGTGTTCGGCCAGGTCCAGGCGGCTCGGGAGGTTCCAGGCGCGTGCGAGGACGCGGTCGAGCGTTTGGTGGTCAACCACGTCTACGGTGGTCGCGCCCGGTACTTCAGCCGGTTCCTGGGGCACCTGCCACAGGAGGTGCGGCACCGGGTCGCCGAACACGTGCGGCGGGTCGCTCCCGAGGGCGCCGATACCGTGCACATGCGTTCGGCCTTGGGTTTCAACGCCAACCTCTCCCCCGCCTTGGCCGGCGAAGAGGTGGCGTTGCGGGACGAGCCCACCCTGCTGCCCGGGCCGAGCACCCGTGACCTCACCATGGTCCATACCCCTGGCGGTCTGCGGCTGGTACGTGCGGACGGAACCGAGATCGACCCCGTCTACACCGGTTTCCTGGTGCCGCACGCGCTGCCCTACGACGAGATGCTGGTGGCGATGGTGGCGGACTCGCCGTTCTTCTCCTTCGGCGACCTCGGTATCGACCTGCACGAACGCTGGACCGAAGAGGGATACCGGGGTGGGACGCCCCGGATCGGCTTCGGGTCGCTCATCCTGTTCCGTCGTAGATGGGCTCTGGACACATCGTTGTTCACGGCCCGGGACGGGGAGCCCGCGGCCGCGCTGCACCGGCGGATCAACGTCGAACGCGCTCGGCGGGGCCTGCCCGACGAGGTGTTCGTTCGCTCCCTTCAGGGCGCCCGGCTCGGACCGATGGAACGGGCCATGGCTCCCAAACCCCAGCACGTCGACTTCTTGAGCCGGTCGCACACCATCACCGCCGCCAAACGGCTGGCCCACCTGGGCCCGGCCCTGATGGCCGAGGAACTGTCCCCACACCCGCACGAGTCGGGGGTGGTGAGTCCATCCGGCCGGCACGCCGCCGAGGTCTTCCTCGAGCTGTCCACCGTCCCCGCCCGTTCGGGGACCCCGCCCTTCCCCCATTGATCCCCCAGACGAAGCGAGGCTGACCCCCGTGACCGTCGGACTCAGACTGACCTACTACGAAAGCGACAAGAGCACGCTGCTCGGCGACTGCCTTGTGCCCGCCGCGCGCGAGGCCCGAGCCAGGGAGGGAATCACCGCGGCGTGGCTCCACCTGCACTGGCGGCTCGGCCCGCACTGCGTGCTCTACCTGGACGGCGCTCCGGAGGCGGTGACCGGGGCCGCCGAGACCGCCCAGGCACGGATGCGCGCCTTCTTGGACCTCCACCCCTCCCGGCGGGACCTGGACCCGGCGCGATACGAGGAGTTCTCCCAGGCCATGGGCCGGATGGAGTTGGTGGAGGGCCCCTACGGTCCGTTGGACCCGGACAACTCCTTGCGGCGCCTGACCGGTGACCCCGTCGACACGTTCCTACGCGGTCCCGAGGCGATCGGGCTCAAGGGCCGGGTCCTCACCGACGGGTTGTCCCGAGTGACCGACCAGGTCGGTGGACGAGGCGGTGAACGGGCCGTGTTCGCGAACGTGTTCGCCGGGATGGGTGCGATCGCCGTCCGCTATCCCGACTGGGGTCTCAAGTCGGGCTACCAGGCGTTCCTTTCACATTGGAAGGAGCACTTCCACTGGTCCGACCCCCAGGGAAGGGCCCAGGAACGGTTGGCCCTGTCCTACCGGGCCCAACGCCAGAGCCTGGTCACGGCCCTGCGCGGTGTCCATGAGGACACCGGTGAAGACCCCTACGCCGTGGCCTGGGGGGAGTGGGTCGACCGCTGGTTGCCCGAAGCCGTCGAACTGGCGAAGAAGGACCACATCCTGCCCTTCCCCCACCCCGACCGGCAAAAGACCGCGGCCCGGCTCGGCGAGGACGTCGAGGTGCGGTGGAGCGGGTCCGACGAGCGTTCCTATAGCGACTTCCACCAGGAATTCCGCAAGCTGGACTTCACCCGGCTCGGTGACGGGTACGGGTTCGCCGCCTACCGGTTCGTCATCAACTGCTTCTTCGACCTGCTGCCACTCATGGGCGTGGCCCCCATCCAGCGGTATTCGGTGGCCTACCTGTTCACCGAGGCCGCCCAAGAGGTGGTGGGCGAGACCTGGTCGGAGACGGTCCGCAAGGTCGTCGACCACCAACGGAGCGACCCCGAACTGAAGCCGACCCTGCCGTGGGTGGGCGATGCCTGAGCACACCTCACCCCGGTCCCTCACGATCCCGACCCGGCTGAAGAGCGCCGTGCGCGCCCGTTCCCTGGCCGAGGAGGGGGTGGCGTTGAGCATGGGCGCCACCGCCGTCATCGTGCGCGGCGCCCAGGCCGAGACCGTATGGCGCGCGTTGGAGTCGACCCTTCGCACCGGGTTCGAACGCGCCACCTTGTTGGAGCGCTTCCCAGAGCGGGGTCGCCCCTTCCTCGAAGGGATACTCGACCAGTTGGAGGAGCACGGTTTCCTCCGTGACCTGGAACCCGAACTCGTCGACCCGTCCCCGGTCGAACAGGCCGCCTACGCACACCTGGAGTCGCTGACCCGACGTCCCTACGCCGCTTTGAACGCCCTACGACAGAGCACGGCCTGGGTGCGTTCGTCCTCTCCGCCGTTGACGTCCGAGGTGGTGCGCGCCCTGAAGCGGGCCGGCTTCGGACAGGTCCACGTCGATCCGAGCCCCGTCCCAAAGGGCCCGATCCTGCTCACCACGCGGCTGGAATCCGCTGATGGTGAAGGTGCCGAGCACCTGATCGCGACCGGGCGGGGCCTATGGTCGGTCGGTCCGCGCAACCGCCCCCTCAGCCCGGATCTGTCCGAACGGCTCCTCGCCTGGTTCGCCGGTCTGGAGGGCGAACACCGGGTTCCGGACCAAGCCGCGCTCCGGCTCACCCGGACCCTGGTGGCCGCCCAGCTGGCGCTGGCCCTGGTGGCTCACGTGGCTCGCACCGCCGAGGGCACCATCGCGGACCTCGATCCGGAGTTCATGGTGACCACCGACGAGTTGGTCAGTGAACCGCACACGTTCCTCCTGGCCGACCCGCTGGACCCCACCGAACTCGAGCGACCACCCGCCCTGGATCCGGCCGAACCACCGGAGGTTCCGGAACTCTTGGACTCGATCACCCACCTGTGGGACCGGGTGTTCGGTCCGGTCGCCGAGCCCCGGCCCGGTGAACTTCCCCAGCTTCCGGTCGGTCTCGCCCTGGCCGGTGACGTAGCCGGTTGTGGCCTCACCACCGCCCAGGCCCGTCTGGACGCCCTGCTCGGTGCCCTGCACCGAGTGGTGTGGCTTCCCACCGATGCCCTGGTCGGACGTGGTCTGGGGTCGACCTCGGTCACCGCGATCGGTGCCGCCGTGGGCGATCTCCTCCAAGGGCTCCCCGAGGAGAGGTGGAAGGACGTGGACGCACCCGACCCCTCACCCACCGCCCGACGTCTGTGGGCCGCGCTCACCCTTCGCTCGGGTGTACCCGCGAAACTGGTCCTACGTCGATTGGACGGCTCCGGCCCACACCGAGCACAGGTGTTCGCGCGTTCCTCGAAGAACCCTGCCGCCCCGGAGCGCCCCCTGGCGGGCACGAGTGTGGCGGCCGACGTCGATTCCTGTGTCCAAGAGGCACTGATCCGCGCGGTCGCGGCGACGCTGCTCACCCAGGAGGCCCCGCACGCCGCCCTCCCCGCCCCGGCCACGGGCACCGACATGGCGACGGCCTCCCTCGCCCGATGGGCGTTCGAAACGGGTGCGGTCCGCGTGTCCGCTCCCAAGAACGCGGACCGTTGGCGTGGACTGGGAGTGCACTCGGCGGTGGCGACATGGAACTGAGAACACCCCGAAGGTCCACGGCGAATGAGCTGGTCCCGGTGGGAGCCACCCTGGCTCGGCCCCACGCCGTGGACCTGTCCGGCGGAACACTGCACGCCTCGATGGACGGGCCCTTGGCCCTCCTCGGCCCTTGGACGCCGACCGACGCACCCGGATGCTCTCGATGCGCCGGGCTCTGGCGGGTCGACGTCGAAGGTGAGACCGCCACGGACAGAGCCGCTCCCGACGAACTCTTCAGGCTCTGGGAGGACGTGTTCCGCGCCCTGGTCGCCGCGACCGACCCGGCCGATCTGAGGCTGTCCCTGATCGCCTTGGACTGCCGCACCGGTCAGATCGACCGCCACCGCTTCATCCCCCACCCGCACTGCGAGCACTGTTTCCCCGGCGGTCGCGGACTGGCGGTGGACGACCTCGCCGACGCTCCGAACCTGGACGGTCCGCTACCGACGATCGGCTCCGTTCTGCGCACCCGGGCGATGGACCGCGACGACCTGCGGGAGCGGCTGCTCGACTTCCGCTTCGGTCCGGCGGCACACATCTATCGGGACGAGGAGTCCCCTCTGGCGCTGATGACCTGCGAGGCCGTCTCCCCCGGCCGCACGACGCGCGAGGGCGGCTACGGACGCTCCACCCGTTTCCGGGCCAGTGAGGTCCCCGCCTTCTTGGAGGGGGTGGAACGAGTGACCGGGGGCAGGCTCCTGTCCGGAGCCCCGACCGTCCACGGCTCCTACTCCGAACTGGCCGGAGACGCCGTCGACCCCGCTTCACTGGGCCTGCACGAGGAGGAATGGTACGGACACCCGGCCTTCGACCCGATTCCCTACACACCCGACACCCGCACCACCTGGGTGTGGGGCTGGTCCACCCGGAACCGGCGCCGGGTCCTGGTTCCCGAGCACGTGGCCTTCTGGCACGCCGAAGCGCACGATCAGCGCTTCCTGTACGAGTCCTCCAACGGGTGTGCCGTGGGCGGCTCCCTGGCCGAGGCGGTGCTGTACGGGCTGTTCGAGGTGGTGGAGCGGGACGCGTTCCTGCTCGCCTGGTACTCGCGCACCCGGCTGCGTCGGATCGAGGGCGCCGATGATCCGGCCCTGTGCCACCTCACCGACCTGCTCACCGAACGCGGCCTGGGCCTGTCCCTGTTCGATCTCACCTCGGACCTGGACATCCCCACCGTCCTGGCGATGATCACCGCCCCGGAAGGAGCCGTCCGCGAAGGTCGGGCCCCCGCGATGAGCCTGGCCACCGGCACTCACCTCGATCCGCGGCGCGCACTCATGGCGGCGGTCGAGGAGACCGCCACCAACGCCCTGATGTATCCCAAGTGGGTGCGGATGCGCGCTTCGGTGGCGGTGGAGCGGTGTCGTCCGATGCTCGACGACTTCACACTGATCCGGACCCTGGAGGACCACACCGGAACGCACGGGCTGTGGGAGGCCCGGCCCCTGTGGGAGTTCCTCGAACACCCGAGCGGGCAGGTGGGGATGGGCGAGTTCACCGCGAGAGCTCCCTCCTCCTTCGCCGGGGTGGACCTGGCCGCCGTACTGCGTGAGCGTTTGGCGGCCGTGCACGCGCTCGGCCTGGACGTGATCGTGGTCGACCAGAGCAGCGCCCCGTACACGGAGGCGTCCGGTGTGCGATCGGTCAAGGTGATCGTGCCCGGCGCCCTACCCATGACCTTCGGCCACACCCACCGGCGCACCCGTGGGCTGGAACGACTGACCCGTGCGTCCGATCTGTTCGAAGGAGGGATCCCGTGGGAGGAACCCGGAAAGGTGTACCCGATTCCACACCCGTTTCCGTGACCGGTGGCCCGACCGGACGCGGATTCACCGAAGCCTTGGCGCACTTCCACGGCCAGTCCCACGACAAGGACGTCGCCCAGGTCGAGACGTTGTTCTTCGGCCCCGAGGTCTCCAACGGCCTGGCCCGACCCGTGCCGGGACGGGTCCACGCACCGCTGCCGGCTTTGGCCCCACTGCGCGAACTGGACGCCGCAGGACCCGCTCTGGGCGGGCCGTGGTCCCCGGCGCAACGGCTCCTCGCCGCCTGTGTGGAAGCGGTTCGGGTGCGACGAATCTCGGCGGCCGACCGGTACCCGGTGCACCGCGCCTACCCTTCACCTCGCGGACTCTTCGGGGCCGACCTGTTCCTGTTGCCGCACGTGGGAGCACAGTGGTGCGTGCGAGTGGATCCGCTCTCGCACGTGCTCCAACCCCTGACCGAAGCGGGCGTGCCCGCCGACCTGGAGTCGGCCCTGACGAGGGCTCGCGTGGTGGTGGCGGTGGACCACCGACGTTATCCACCCGAGTACGGGCGGCTACGACCCTCCCTGGCCCTGCTGGAGGGCGGCCACCTCTTGGCCACCTTGGGCCTGACCCTGTCCAGGTCCGGGCTGAATCCGTACACCCACCTGGACCCGGGGCATCCGGCCTGCGCCGAGGCGCGTGCGCTCCTGCCCGAGGGAATGGAGCCGAGCGCCGCCCTCACCCTGGCCCCCACGTCCGACGCACACTCGGTGGTCCTACCCCCGGAGGTGACCGCGCGGGTGGCCGAGGTGACGGCCCGGCCGGACCGCACGCTGCGGCGCTGGTTGGACGAACGCACCAGCGGGGTCTCCACCGCCAACCTGGTGACCAGCACCCACGTCAGCCCCCAGGAGGGTTCGGGGGTGACGTCCGCGCTGATGGCGGCCCTGGACGCGGCCCGCTCCGCGCTCCTGGCACCGGACTCGCTACGCCTGTATCGACACGCCCTGGAGAACGACCGGGTGGGCGAACGCACGGTGTGCGAACTCCTCCCCGAGGGCGCCCAAGGGCTTCCTCGTCCGGTCCCCCGCACCGACGGAACCAACTTCTCCTCGACCCTGGGCCACACCCTCGCCGTGGACTTCCCCGTCTGGGCCCACGCCCACGGCCGGTACGCCGAACCGATCCTGCACACCCTCCTCGGGTGGATCACCCAGTGGGGCTGTCTCGGAGCCTCCGCCACCGACCTGTGCGCCCGACCGATGCGCAACTACGTCGAGGAGGAGTGGGCCGCCGCCCTCGGGTTCGCCCCCGATCAGACCCCCGCCTACCAACTGTGGGTGCGCGCCGAACGCGGCACCTACATGGACGTCCCCGTCGACGCCGAGGAGACGGACCACACCGCACCCCGGGAGACCTCATGACCCGCGCCTGGTCGGCCGTGTACGTGTACCTGCACCGCGGCCGTGCCGACATCGACACCTTCCTCCTGGAACACCTGGCCCCCGCCGCGGAGGAGCTGGTCACCGCCGGGCACGCCGACGCCTGGTTCTACCTGCGTTATTGGGACGGCGGACCACATCTTCGGGCCCGGTTCCTGAACGCCGACGCCGAAGCGGTGGCCTCCTTCGCCGACCGCATGCGGGTCCTGGCCGAGGAGACCTCCTCGACCGCGTTGGAACTGGACAGCGGTGACTACTACGCGAACCTCCCCGAGGCCGACCCGGACCGGTGGCACTCCGACGGGGACGTGGTGGAGGCCGTCTACGAGCCCGAGACCGAGCGATACGGCGGATCGCGCGCTCTGCAGGTGTGCGAGGACTTCTTCTGCGCGAGTACCCGCATCGCGTTGGCGGTACTGCGTTCGGCCCCCCAACAGGGGCAGCGTCAGGTGGTGGCCACAGACCTGGCCACGTTGGCGTTCACGGCGATGGGCTTCGATGACGTGGAGGCGGTGCGTCAGTCCCGTGGCTACTTCGCCACCTGGGACTACTCGACGGAGGTGGCACGCGGGGACGGTCGGGCACGGGCGCAGGCCGAGAGACTCTTCCACTCCTCGCCGTCGCGGTGGTTGCAGCGACGCCCACGGGTGGAACGCCTGGTCGCGGGTGAGGGTTCGTCCACCCACCACCTGTGGGACCGAGGGATACGCCAGACGGTACGACGACTGCGAGAGATCGACGCGCAGGAGGGTCTGAGCAACGGACTCGACCGGATCATGTGGTCCCTGCTGCACATGACCTGCAACCGGCTCGGTCTGGACATCGACGACGAACGCCGGATCGCCTGGCTGTTGTCCCTGTCCTACCCGCGTTGGGAACCGCCGGGGGACTACTTCGCGCCGGGGGTGGACGCACCGGACCGGCTGTACCTGGAGGCCGGCAAGTACCTGCCGGACACCATGGCCGGTGAGCACGCGCCGCGACTGGTGGCACCCGAGATCGATCGGGCCGAGGCCGCCGGAGCCCCGGTGGTCGAACTGCCCACCCCCGGCACACTGTCCATGTCACTGGACGAAGCGTTGGCCGAACGCGAGAGCGCACACGGCGACTTCGGTGGCCGGATGACCCTCGCGGAGTTGTCGGACCTGTTGGGGCACGCGGCCGGGATCGGTCACGCACGGGCCGCGCGGCTCGGAACGCGCGGTTTCCCCCGCACCCATCCCTCACCGGGAGCGGCCTACGCCACACAGGTATGGGTGCTGGCTCGGCACGTTTCAGGGCTGGCGCCGGGGACCTATCGTTATCGGGCCGAGGGGCACCGGCTGTTGCGAGCGGACGGGCCCACTCCCGTGGATCGACTGACCGAACTCTCGCCCTTCCTGCGCGCCGAGGCCGATGGGCGCCCCGGGGTGGTGGCCGACACGATGGGAGCACTGGTGGTGCTGGTCGGGGACCTGGGCCGATTGCGCCAGGGGTATGGGCAACGGGCCCTGCGACTGCTGTACCAGGAATGCGGTCACGTGGCGCAGAACCTGGCGTTGTGCGCCACCGCGTTGGGGCTGCGTTCGCTGGTGGTCTCGGGGTTCGCGGACGACGCGGTCAACGCCCTGCTGCACCTGGACGGGGTGGACCGGACGGCGCTGACCCTGCTTCCGGTAGGAGCCCAAGAGCCGACCCGGACGCATTGATCCGAGGACTCGGGGCGGGGAGCGGTATGGACCGCGCCCCGCTTCCGCCTTTTTGGGAGCGCACCCATACCGGAGATAAGGAGGGCCGAAAACCCTATTGCCCTGCCCTTACAGACCCTCGACCTGCCCTGATGGGCACAAATACCCCATACCACTGGCGCTTGAGGCTACTCAGTAGTAACATTGACTTGTTACTAGTCGGTAGATCCGCGTGTACAGACACCGCGGCCAGGGACACAGCGGAGCTGTCCATGACGCATTACAAGAGCAACCTGCGCGACATCGAGTTCAACCTCTTCGAACTGTTCAAGCGCCAAGACGTGCTGGGGCAGGGCCCCTTCGAGGAGCTGGACGAAGACACCGCGCGCACCATCCTGGACGAGATCAACCGCCTCGCCACCGGTGTCATCGCGGAGTCGTTCGAGGACGCCGACCGCAACCCGCCGGTCTTCGACCCCAAGACCAACACCGTCGCCATCCCTGAGAGCCTGAAGAAGTCCTACCAGGCCTACATGGACGCCGGCTGGTACAACCTCGACCTTCCCCAGGAGCTCGGTGGCCTCGGCGCCCCCCGTTCCCTCGTATGGTCCGCGGCCGAGCTCATCTTGGGCTCCAACCCCTCCGTCCACATGTACTCCGCCGGCCCCGGCTTCGCGAGCATCCTGTACGCCGAGGGCAACGAGGCACAGAAGAAGTTCGCCCACCAGGCCATCGAGAACGGCTGGGGCGCCACCATGGTGCTGACCGAGCCGGACGCCGGTTCGGACGTCGGCGCCGGCCGCACCAAGGCCATCGACCAGGGTGACGGCACCTGGCACATCGAGGGTGTGAAGCGCTTCATCACCTCGGCCGAGCAGGACATGACCGAGAACATCTTCCACCTGGTGCTGGCCCGCCCCGAGGGCGCCGGCCCCGGCACCAAGGGTCTCTCGCTCTTCCTGGTGCCCAAGTACCTGGTCAACGAGGACGGCTCCCTCGGTGAGCGCAACGGCGCCTACGTCACCAACGTCGAGCACAAGATGGGCCTCAAGGCCTCCACCACCTGTGAGCTGACCTTCGGCGACAAGCACCCCGCCATCGGTTACCTCGTCGGCGACAAGCACGACGGCATCCGCCAGATGTTCCTCGTCATCGAGTACGCCCGCATGATGGTCGGAACGAAGGCGATCGCCACCCTGTCCACGGGTTACCTGAATGCCCTCGAATACGCCAAGAACCGTGTCCAGGGCAACGACATCGCCGGTGGGAAGGACTCCCCCAAGGTCACCATCACCCACCACCCGGACGTGCGTCGCAGCCTCATGACGCAGAAGGCGTACGTGGAGGCCATGCGTTCGCTGGTCCTGTTCACCGCCACCCAACAGGACGCGATCCAGATCGGCCAGGCCAAGGGCGAGGACGTTTCCGAGCTGGAGGCCATGAACGACCTCCTGCTGCCGATCGTCAAGGGTGTGGGTTCGGAGCGTTCCTACGCGCTGCTGGCCGAGTCCCTGCAGACCCTGGGCGGCTCCGGCTTCCTGCAGGAGTACCCGATCGAGCAGTACATCCGTGACGCCAAGATCGACACCCTGTACGAGGGCACCACGGCGATCCAGGCGCAGGACTTCTTCTTCCGCAAGATCGTGAAGAACGGCGGCGCCGCCATCGGCAAGCTCTCCGCCGAGATCAAGGCCTTCGGCGAGAGCGAGGCCGGCAACGGTCAGCTCAAGGAGGAGCGCGCGCTCCTGCTCAGCGCCCTGGGCCAGGTCGAGAAGATGGTCGAGCTCATGGTCGGCCACGCGATGGGCTCCGCTGAGGACTCCCGCGAGCTGTACAAGGTCGGGCTGAACTCCGTGCGTCTGCTCTTCGCCTTCGGTGACGTCGTTCTCGGCTGGCTGCTCCTCCGCCAGGCCGAGATCGCGCTGAACAGCATCGACGGTGCCGACGCCGAGGACAAGAACTTCTACACCGGCAAGATCGCCGCCGCGCGCTTCTTCGCCGAGCAGTTCCTGCCCCGCGTCGAGGCCGAGCTGAAGATCGCTCAGAACGTGAACCTGGGTGTCATGGAGGTCCCCGAGGAGGCCTTCTAAGGTCTGATCGGTAGATACGCCGGATATCGAGCACCGCCGAGGGGCGGGGTGGCCATGTGGCCGCCCCGCCCCTCGTGTTCTTCCCGGTCCCGCGTCGTGGACCTGGGAAGGTGCGGGTGGGGTGGGGGTGGGGTGCGGGGCGCTTGGGGTGGGCGGGTGTGGGTGGCGAGGCGAGCACCGAAGGTGGGGGCGCCGAAGGTGGGGGCGCCCCCACCCCAAGCCCTCACACCCTGCCCATGCCCACGCTCACCGGTCGAACAACAGCCCCAAGAGCACCAAGAACCAGGCCACGGCGAAGGCTGCGATCATGAACCTGTGCAGATGCCCTCGAACGACCTCCGTCTCAGGTTCTCGAGGCACTTGGGTCAACACGAGTAACAGCGCACACCCCAGCACCGCGAGGAGCACCCCGAATCCGAACACAAGGCACCTCCGAGTTCCAAGGGGGCCTTTCCCTCCCTCTTTCAAAGGGGAACCCCCTCTAAACCCACCTCGTGGCGGATCAGGTGAGCACACCACGCTGCCGACACGCACACGGACGTATAAGAAAACGCTGCTCGGGGTAGTCGCAGGCCCACAGACGTCCGTGAGGAAGGGGAACGACCATGGGGCGGCCGGGCACCGGAAGTAGCACCGAGAGCGTCGCGGCGGTGAAGGAGTTCGACGACTACGATCGCGTGGCGGTGGTGACCGGCGCGGACAGCGGTATCGGACGGGCCAGTGCGATCCGGCTCGCCGAAGCGGGGTTCGACGTGGGCGTCACCTACCACGAGGATGAGGAGGGCATCCGTAGGACGGAGTCCGAGATCAGGGAGATCGGCCGCAGGGTGGCGGTGCGCAGGCACGACCTCGCCGAGCCGCAGCACGGAGCCGAGGCCGTCACGGAGATGATCGACGAGCTCGGTGGTGTGGGGGTTCTGGTCAACAACGCGGGCACCGGCTCCAGTGAACACCTCTTGGACACCGACTACGCCCGATGGCGCGAGGTGCTCGCCGTGGACCTGGACGCCCCGTTCCTGTGTTCACAGATAGCCGGTCGTCACATGCGAGACGCCGGACGTGGTGGCCGCATCATCAACATCACCAGCGTGCACGAGGACTACCCGCGAGTGACCGCCGGCGCCTACTGCACGGCCAAGGGCGGCCTGAAACTCCTCACCCGTACCCTCGCCTTGGAACTGGGCCTGTACGGCATCACCGTGAACGCGGTGGCCCCGGGTGAGATCGCCACACCGATGACCGGTCAGCACGAGCAGCCGCCGGAGCTGGACTCACGTGCCGGCTACCCCATACCCCGCCCCGGTCACGCCTATGAGGTCGCCGAAGCGGTGGCCTTCCTCGCCCGCCCGGAGTCCTCCTACGTCACCGGAAGCTCGATCTTCGTGGACGGTGGTCTGTCGTTGATGGGACCGCAGGCGGGGGGAGACCTCCAGGACGCCACCTGGCGTGCCGGCTGACACCCTCCTTCTTCCTCGCTCATCCGGCCCGTCTCCGGTCATCTGCGGGGACGGGCCCGACGGATGAACACCGTCAACACCACCGTGGCCAAGGCCGTGCAGGCCGCCAGTGGCCCGAACGCCGCCTGGTAGGAGCTGGGTTCCTCGGGCAGAGTCTGCAAAATCGCCCCCGCGGCGACGGTACAGACCACCGCGGTGGTGAAGCCGCTCATGTTGACCAGCCCCGACGCCACACCGGTACGGCTCGCTGGGATCCCATCACGGGCGAAGTCGAAGGAGATGGTGGGCGCGAGGGTCTGGCCGAGCACGCTGACCGCCATGACCGTGAGTCCCAGGGCCACCGGAACTCCACCCGGCCACACCACCAACAACAACCACCCCAGGCTCAACGTCCCGCCCAGGGTGAGCGCCAGGTAGACGCGCACGTTCGGCCACCGGCCGATGAGCGCCCCGGCCACGGGCGCCAACCACAGCGCCCCCGCCGCCAGTCCGGTCAGGGTGAGCGCCGCCGTCGACTCGGCCAGCCCCAGTCCGCCCACGAGGAACGGAAAGCCCCACAGGACCATCATCATGGTGAACGGCGCCATGACGGCCGCGTGGTGCGCCATCCCGATCCGAGGGCCGTCGGCCTTCAGCGCCTCCTTGAGCGCCGCCCAGAGGGAAATGGGATCCGCGACGGTCGAGCGTCCGGCCGCACCGGCGGGCCGGTCTCGCACAACCAGGAGCACCAGGAGCGCCATCAGCACGGTGAGTCCGGTGGTCGCGAGGAAGGCCGCCACCCAGCCGATCCCACCGAGCGCCCAGGCCAGCGGGGCGGCGCTGGCCACCTGGCCGGTGCCACCGACCACCCCGGTCAGGCCGCTGACCAGCGCGTAGCGAGCGCGTGGGAACCACAGGGCGGCCAGTCGGATGACGTTGAGGAACACGAGTGCGTCCCCCAGACCGATGAGGAACCGACCCGCGACGGCCACCTCGATCCCGGGCGCCAGGGCGAACATGCAGGAACCGGCCGCCATCGCGGCCATGCCCATCACCAGCGTGTACCGCGGACCCAGTCGGTCGGCGAGCAGACCGGCGGGCACCTGGAGAA
This sequence comes from Nocardiopsis alkaliphila YIM 80379, assembly GCF_000341005.1. Lineage (GTDB taxonomy): Bacteria > Actinomycetota > Actinomycetes > Streptosporangiales > Streptosporangiaceae > Nocardiopsis > Nocardiopsis alkaliphila. Next base: position 17,218 of record NZ_ANBD01000153.1, read on the forward strand.
GGACGTAGACCAAGAGTTGGAGCATCGGCAGCAGGGAGAGCAGCGCGGGGCCGACGTCGAAACGACTCTGTGCCTCCAACGCGGCCACGCCCAGACCGTTGCGGTGCAGCATGGCGAGGAAGTAGCCACCCACGGCGACCCCCCACACCAGCCAGGCGCGCACGCCGCCCGTCGGTTCGGCGGGGGGTGCTCCGCCCCTTGAGGTCCTGTCACCGGATGTATCGGTCTGGGTCACTTCGCCGCTTCTCTCCTCGTTGCGCGTCCTTCCAGTGTCCTCCACTCGGCCGAGCACCCCTTACATCGGGGTGAGCGACCGCGCAAAGCGAGCGAGGATGACCGACGACGTGGTGGGTTCGAAAAGGCAAAGAGGAACCTTCAGAGGGCAAAGTACCTCTACCCTGCATAAAATTACCCTAAGTAACTCAATCATCCCCAGTAGTCATCGAATCGGGTGAGGCTCACTACAGCCAACGCACCCCCCAGCCGCGCACACCCCAACCCCAAAGGGCGAACGTGATTCCGAAATATAGGGCTTGAACTGCGTGTTCTCTCTTTGGACAAGTCGATACGCATCTGTTAAGTGTGATATGGGTCACTCGCAGAAGCCTCGACTACCAGGGGTCAGTTGCTGCTAGCATCCGGAGCGCGAAGAATAACTACGAGGTAACGACATCGTTCACGCCTCCTCAAGCTTCGCTCGAGGAAAGCCGTCAGGCGCCCCTCGGACCGCGGCGACGTGGCCGCAACAAGCACACACGGTCAGCACACCCGCGGTACCTCTACGAACACTGGAGACACCTTGAGTCACTGGCGCCTGAACAACCCCCGGGCCTCCCGGGCGAAGTCGGTACTCGCCAGCCGGGTCAAGCACAAGCCCCGCCACGCTTTCTGCGCCCAGCGCGCACTGACGGCACTGCTGACGGAACTCACCGCAGTGGCCACCCGCCCCCTCTACTGGTCGGGCACCTCCGACATGGCCGTCGCCTCCATCATGCGCGACGTCAACGTCTGGTGCCGTGACGGTCGATTCTTCTGGACCGACCTCTTTCAGGGCGGCACCATCTCACACCCGGCGAACGACCCCGCCGGCGCCGCCGCCCTGCTGAATCCCTTCGCTCAGGTCCCCGAGCCGGCGCACTACCACGCTCACCGCCGGCCGATCGCCGCCTGACGCTTCCCACGTGAACGAACGTCTGGACACCGACACCGTCGTGGTCGGCCTCGGCGCGATGGGCTCTCAGGCCCTGTGGCGCTTGGCACGTGAGGGCGTCGACGTGATCGGTGTCGAACAGTTCGCCCCTGGCCACGCCCGAGGCTCCAGTCACGGCGAATCCCGCATCATCCGGACCGCCTACCTGGAAGGTGCCGAGTACGTCCCCTTCGTCCACGCCGCCTGGCGTGCCTGGGACGAACTCCAAGACGCCGCCCAGGCCCGCCTCGTGGTCCGTTCCGGCGCCTTGATGCTCGGACCACCCGAGTCCGGGGCGATCAGCGGATCCGCGCTCGCGGCACGACGGCACGACCTCGCCCACGAACACCTGTCCGCCGAGGTCCTCGCCGAACGCCATCCCCGCCACCTCATGCGCCCGGACGAGGTCGGACTGTTCGAGGAGGCGGCCGGTGTGGTCCTTCCCGAACCCGCGATCCTCGCCGCCGTCCGACTGGCCCAGGAGGCCGGGGCGCGCGTACTGACCCACCGGGCCGTCACCCGGATCGAGCCCGACCCGGATCGCCCGCGCGTGTGGGTCGGTGACACCGAGATCCGGGCCCGCCGCGTCGTCGTCACCGCAGGGGCCTGGCTGCCCCGCCTACTCCCAGGTTTGGCCGACCTGGGCGGCGGTGTACGCGTGGAACGTCGTGTCCTCGGCTGGTTCCCGATCACCGGCCCCCTACCCGACACCGCCACCACTCCCGAGCCCGTCTTCGCCCGTGACGAACCCGACGGCACCCTCTGGTACGGGTTCCCCAGCCTCGACGGTGGCCGTACCATCAAGATCGGTGTCCACGCCGAATCCGCCGCGACCCGCGCCGCCGGTGCCCGGCGACCGGGCTCCCAGTGGGGTGAGCCCGTCGACCCCGACGTCGGCCCCCGCCCACCGGACCAGGACGACGCCCGCCGTCTCGGTGAGCTCGCCGCCGAACTGCGCGGGGTGGGTCCGCTGCCCGAACGCATGGCCTCCTGCATGTACACGATGACCTCCGACGAGCACTTCGTCATCGGCCATCACCAAGGGTCGCCCGGCCTGGTCCTGGCCGGTGGCTTCTCCGGCCACGGGTTCAAGTTCGCCTCCGCCGTCGGCGTGGCCCTGGCCGACCTGGCCCGAACCGGCCGCACGGACCTGCCGATCGCCATGTTCGATCCACACCGCTGGGATTCGCGGCGAGGCTGACCCGCTCCCCTCGTGGCTTCCCCCATTGGCCGAGGCCGAGCGAACGGAACAGGCCATGCCGCACGTCTCGGTCACAGACCGCACGACACCCGTCACGGGGCACACGGTAAACTTCGCCCGAACCCCCGTCCCACCCGAGCGTGAGAGTCCCCATGCGCCAGCTCGCCGCTGACGATCCGCGTCGCATCGGCCCCTACCGGATCGTCGCGTTCCTGGGAGCGGGCGGTATGGGCCGCGTCTATCTGGGGCTGGACCGCGACGGGCGTCCCGCCGCCGTCAAGGTCGTGCGCGCCGAACACGCCTACGACCCCGCCTTCCGGGAGCGATTCGCGCACGAGTTGGCCCTGGCACAGCGCACGCACGGACCGAACGTCCCTCGGGTGTACGCGGCCGACACCTCCGGCGAGGTGCCCTGGCTGGCCACCGAGTACGTGATGGGACCTTCCCTGCAACACCTGGTGGAAGGCGCCGGGCCGTTGCCCGAACGCTCCGCCGTCCTTCTCGGCCGTGGGATCGCCCAGACCCTGGTGGGCGTGCACCGGCAAGGCCTGGCCCACCTCGATCTGAAGCCCGGCAACGTCATGGTGGCCGCCGAGGGGCCCCAGCTGATCGACTTCGGTATCGCCCGGGCCGGCGAGGTCGACGACGCCGAAGGGGAAGGATTCACCGGTACCCCCGGTTACCTGGCTCCGGAGGTCGCCCGTGGCGAGGTCGGCGGAGCTCCCGCCGACGTCTTCGCGCTCGGCGGCATCCTCGTGCACGCCCTCACCGGCCGAGGCCCCTTCGGTGACGGCCACCCCGCCACCATCCTGTACCGCACCGTTAACTCCGCACCCGACATCAACGGCGTCCCCACCTCGCTGCGCGGCCTACTCTCCGCCTGCTTGGACAAGGATCCCAGCCGACGACCCACGGCGGAGGGGCTCCTTCACCTCCTCGGCGGCCCCCTCCCGCCGGCTCCGGAGGCGTCCGCGTGGTTGCCCCCCTTGGCCGTGGCGCGGATCGAGGACATCACGCGGCGCTACGGAGCGATCCAGCCCGACCCCGGGACGGGTACGAACAAACGCGGCCTTCTCGTGGTCGGTGCCGCCGTCGTGGCCCTCGGGCTCGTCGGCGGGTTCGGCGCCTGGACGTTGACCGATGCCCTGGGCGGTGGCGTGGAGACCGCCGGCGCCGTTGCGGGGGAGGACTCCGAGCAGGAGGTTCCCTCCGCCGGACGCCAGCAGTGCGACCCGACCGAGCACCTGGCGACGGAGTACGTGGACGCCGCCGAGGCCGACCCCACCATCCCCGGCGTCCCGGACGGGGTGCGGACCACCTTCTCCCACGACGGTTCCGTCCTCGCGGTACCCGGTCCTGGTGGCGTGGCGCTGTGGGACTGGGCGAATGGAACCGAACTCGCACTGGTCGAAGCGACTCGAAGCGACGAGGACGGAGCCATCAGGTTCAGTCCGAACGACTGTCTCATCGCCTGGGCGAGTCCGACCGGAGCCCGGGTGTACTCGTTGGAGACCGGCGAGCTCACCGTGCACGCGCGGGGACGACCGTTGGAGGACGTCGCGTTCTCCCCGGATGGGACCACCCTCACCGTCGCCGATTCCGGGGAGGGCCACGAGGCATCGCTCTACGACATCGATCTGGACAGTGGTGAGACCACCCTGGTCTACGACCGCTCATCCGATGTCGACGAGGTCGTGTACTCACCCGAAGGCACCCACGTGGTCGGGCTGATCGGCCTCCTGGGGCGGCTGCACGTGTGGGATGGCGAAACGGGGGAGGTCGTCTTCACCGAAGAGGGGGTCCCCTCCTTGAACACCGGCTCCATGTTCGACCTCCTCGGTGAGGGAGAACTACTCTTCGGGCAACCCGGAGGCCCGGTCCACTACGACTTCGCCAGGGACGACGGGCAAGGATGGCAGTTCATCCCCGAGCCGGAGGAGGCCGAGGGTGAGCTCATCGAGTTCGCGTACAACCCCGCCACGCACCGCCTCTACGCCTTCTACGCCACGGACCCCGAAGAGACCGGGCGCGACACGATCACCCTCGAACTCTTCGTCTGGGAGTACCGATCAGAGGACGAGTACGGCTTCGAGGTGCAACTGGAGGAAAGCGAGGTCGAACTAGAGCGACCCTCGCTGGGTCTGACCGTTCACCCCGAGGGTGAGGTGGTGGCCGGCTACGACACCGAGTCCGGACACGTCACCATCCTGGACCCGCTGACCCTACGAGAGCTCGACCACTTCGGCTGAACCCGTTCCCCCTGGTAGAGCGAGGAGATCCATGCTCCCCCTGAGCCCTCATGACCCGCCCGTGCTCGGTGTCCACCGCCTGCACGCGCGGCTGGGCGAGGACGCGTGCACACGCGTCTACCTGGCCTCCGCACCGGGTGGTCCACCGTGTGCCCTGAAGATCGTCCGATCCGAATACACCTTTGACCCGGCGTTCCGTGACGCCTTCACCCACCTGGTCGACTCCGCCCGTGGGACGAACAGTCGGTACGTCGCTCCCGTCGTGGACGCCGACCCGCGGGCGGCCACCCCCTGGGTGGCCCTGAGCCGGCCGCTAGGTCCCACGCTCGCCGAGGTGGTCGACGCCCACGGTCCTCTGCCCCCGGCCGCCCTGCACCCATTGGCGCTCGCCCTCGCCCAAGGGCTGGCCGACCTGCACGCGGCCGGACACGTGCACGGCTCCCTGTGGCCGGATGGGGTCCTGATCGCCCGTGAGCACGCCGTCATCGCCGACGCCGGCTTCGAGTCGGCCGCCTCCGAGGTGGACCGTCGGCCACCGCATCCGTCGTTCGCGGCCCCGGAGGGCGGGACCACCCCCGCCACCGACGTGTTCGCCTGGGCGGCGACCCTGTGCTTCGCCGCGAGCGGGGTGAAAGGGCCCGCCGGGCTCGACCGGGTACCCCTTCAACTCCGTGGCCTGGTGGAAGCATGTCTGAAGGTCCGGCCGGTGCTGCGACCGGACTCCGTCGACCTGGTCCACATGCTCGGTGGTCCCGCGCCTTCCGGACCGTGGGGGCCCGACCTCGCCGCCGTGATCGATCGGCACGAGACCGAGGCCCGACGCTTCCTCCACGCGCACGGCTCCCAAGGAGAGAAGGGGCGTGGTCGCCGCAGGGTTCCGGCCCTGGTCGCGGCCGGGTTGGCCCTGGCCCTGGTCGCCGGGGTCGGCGTCGCATGGGGGTTGTCCCGTTCCGCTCCCGGCCCGGGGAAGGCCGGTGCCGCCTTCGAGCCGCGAGACAGCGGACTCATCACCGACGTGGGCTGCCGGGAAGGAGCCGTCGCGTTCCCGGCTCCTTCCGGAGAGATCGACGACTTGGATGCCACGGGGGTCGCGTTCTCCCCCGATGGCGACATCCTGGCCATCAGCAGCCTGGAACACGGACTCGGCCTGTGGAGCTGGCGTGAGGGCGAGGAGGTCGCCCGACCGGCCGGGGCCTTGGACGACCGGGGAGGGCCGCTGTTCACCCCGATCGGATGTACGGTGTCCGTACTCGCCCGGACTCCGTACGAAGGTGAGGGTGGCGCGTACACCACCGTCACCACCCATGACCTCTCCGCGGGCACTTCGGTGGAGCACCCCGGACCCCAGCCTCAACGAGCCCAAGAGGGCTTGGTCAGACCCCAGGCCGGTCTGGGTGCCGCCTTCTCCCCCTCCGGTGACCTCATGGCGGTGTTCGTCGACTCCTCACCCGAGCTCCACAAAGTGGGCATCGTCGACACGGCCACCGGGGAACAGATCGCGGAGTGGGGCCAGGAGTGGCCCCGAAGCGTTCAGCACCTGCGTTTCCTGGACGAGGAAAGGGTCGTCGCCGGCGGCTTCGACTCGATCACAATCCGCGACGCGATCAGTGGTGAGGAACAGCGGCTCATTCGGGACGCCACCACGTCTGACTTCGCCCTCCTGCCTGGAGGCAACGAAATCGTGTACGTCGGCAACGAGCACCTCATCCACTGGAACCATGAGGAAGGCGTCGAACCGAACCGCTTCCCCATTCTCGACTTCTCCCAGGCGTGGGAGGACGGGGCCCGGATCACCGACCTGTCCGTGGACGCCGACCTCGGCCTCCTCCACTTCAGTTGGTCGCTCGACGTTCCCGGCACCGATGGTCGGCTCCGGGAGCACCACGGACACCTCTTCGATCTAGGAAACGGCACCGACCTGCTCGCCGAGGACGACTCTCCCGCGCCCCGACCGGTGGCCTTCCACCCCGATGGTGAGGTCATCGCCGCGATCCAAAGGGATGGGAGCGTCGCCCTCCTCGACCCAGGTTCCCTGGAAACCACTCGAGCGCTCCCCTGAGACCGAGTGCCCTCGGGACCGCGCATCGACACAGGACGAGAAACCATGAAACCCCTGACCTCCACCGACCCCGTTCACATCGGCCCTCACCGCCTGCTCTCCCGTCTCGGAGCCGGCGCCATGGGTCAGGTGTATTTGGCGCGTACGGCCCAGGGTCGACTGGCCGCGGTGAAGGCGGTACGTCGGGAACTGGCCGAGGACACCGACTTCCTCATCCGCTTCGCGCGCGAGGTGCGCACCGCGCAACGGGTACGTGGCCCGTTCACTCCCGCGGTGCTAGGAGCCGACCCGGACGCACCGGTGCCGTGGATGGCCACCGAATACGTACCCGGTCCCACCCTGAGCGAGGCCGTACGGGCGAACGGCCCCTTTCCCGAGGCGACCCTACGTGTGCTCGCCCTAGGGTTGGCACAGGCCCTCCAAGCCGTTCACGCCGCCGGGCTCATGCACCGCGACCTCAAACCCGGCAACATCCTGCTATCGCCGCGCGGTCCGCAGGTGATCGACTTCGGCATCGCCCGTGCCGTCGAGGGCACCGTCCTGACCAAGACCGGACAGTCCTTCGGCACCCCCTCCTACACCTCACCCGAACAGGTGCTGGGCCAGGCCACCAGCCCGGCGAGCGATGTGTTCTCCCTCGCCGGGGTGGTCGTCTTCGCCGCTACCGGTACCCCCGCGTTCGGTCGGGGCCGCGCCGCCGAGGTGTTGACCCGGGTCGTGAGCCTGGAACCCGACTTGGGCGGGGTTCCCCAGAGTCTGCGCCCGCTCCTGACCCGTTGTCTGGCCAAGGACCCCGCCGCACGACCCACCGCCGACGAGATCGTCCGTGAGCTGTCCTTTGCCCCACTCCCGGCGAACGAACAGGGCTGGCTGCCCCCGTCGGTCCACCAGGAGATCAACGATCATCATCGAGAATTGGACCGGGTGGTCACGGCGCCGTCGGTTCGGTCCGCCCCCGTCGAACGCCGACGTGTCCTGAGGGCCACGGGCGCCGTCGCCGGGACCCTCCTGCTCCTGAGCGGAGTGGGACTGGCCATCGCCCGTCCCTGGGAACCCGGCCCGGGACCTACCGCCGACGCCACACCGGAGGCTTCCGCCGAGGATGACACCGATGGGGACGCCACCACCGAGGACGAAGAGGACGAGGTGGCCCGGACGGCCTTGACCGGGACCTTCTACGGCATCCACTTCTCCGGCGACGGCGAGAGCCTGTACGTGAACTCCTCCGAGTCCATCACCCGCTGGGACTGGCGGGAGGCCGAACTCATCGAAACCGTCTTCTCCGGAGCCGAACGCCCCCATTCCTTCGACGTCGGTGCCGAGGGGACGCTGGCGGGCGCCTTCGAGGACGAGGTGAGGATCTGGAACGCCGAACACGAGGAGGTGGCCACCTACACTTCGCGAGCCCCCGAGGACCTCGACCTCTTCGACAGTGTCTCCCTCTCCGCCGACGGCTCCCTACTGGCGTTTCGGGAACGTGACCAGGACGAGAACGTCACCGTCCGAGTATGGGACTGGTCGCAGGACACCGTCGTGTGGGAGAGGCGAGTCGATGCCCTACGGCCGGTCCTCGCACCCGACGGGTCCCACCTGGTGTTGGACCATGGCAGCAATCTGCCTCGACTCGAAGTCCTGAACCTGGGCACCGACACCACCGTGGCGACGTTCCCTCGGAATGAGCCGGGTGAGGGGGACCCCCACCCGCTCTACCACTTCGCGTTCGATCCACAGAGCGCACACCTGGGGGTCAGCGGAAACGCGGAGAAGACCACCGTCGTCCTGGACCTGGCCACCGGCGACGTCGTGCACGAGTTCGACTCATCGAGCCTCCCCAACGGGGTCGCGTTCACCCCAGACGGTTCACGTCTGATCTCCGGAGGCGGATCCGGCGGAATCTCTCCCGGCGGCTCCATGTGGGACCTCGAATCCCAAGAGCCCCTCGTGTCCGGCACAACGGTCATCTACGAACAGCCGACCGTCCACCCCGAAGGGGAGACGATCGCCGTCGTCGAATCCGACCCGGAGGGGTTCATCGTGCTCTTCCTCGACCCCGACGCCCAACGCGACACCCACGCTCTGGGGTGATCCGGGGTGAGTCGATGACTCACCGGATCGATCATGGCTGTTTAGAAGTGGCTCAGCTCGCCCCGGTCATCCTCGCTACGAAGTCGAACAACCCCATGCCCCAGGCGAACATCACACACATGGCCATGATGACGAGGATCTCGGTCCAGTTCAGGGCTCTGCGAAGGGAGGCACGAGGGACGTCGTTCAACTTGACCCAGCTCAGGACGCTCAGCAGGACCCCGGCGAGCAGGGCCGCGACCGGAAACCAGGGACCGAACACCGGGTACTGCACCGTGACCGCGACACCGGCGGCGCCCAGGCCCACGACGCCCGCCAGGCGTAGGGGCAGCACGTGACGGATCCGGTCGAACAAGCGTGAACGCATGACCAACAGCACCCCGAGCAGACCGCACAGCAACAGGTCGGGAAGACCGGTGCCGAAGTAGGCCAGCAAGACCGCGAAGATGCCGCCGGAGAGGGCCGTACCCATGACGATGCCCAGCAATAGACGGTCGGTGTTGGTGAAGGTCTCCTCGAACCGCTCCGTGGCCACCTGACCCGACCGGCCGACCTCATAGTCCAACCCGGACAGACCACCCATCACCATCGCCACACGCGGCAGCGCACCCACGCACAGGGCCAGCGCGATGCCCATCGCGCGCACACCCTGGACCGGCTCCGCGAAGATCCCGACCACGACCAGTACGCCCCCGGTCAGGGTCACCACCGCGACGCCGGCGATGTAGGGCAGACCGGTCTCGTGCAGGGACCAGCCGATCACCGCCACCAGCAGACCACCACAGAGCGCGATGGCCCCCGTGACCAACGGGGTGGGGCTGAACAGGAACCCGGCCGCGAGGACCGCGGTGGCGCCGCCCCACACACAGGCCGTCGCGAAGAGGATGTAGGCGACGGCCGGCAACGGTCGACGGGCCGCGAGCATCATCGTTCCCACCGTCAACAGCGTGCCGAACGCCGCCACCGCCAGATGTCCTGGTGAGGGCCGCAGCCACATCATGAGGAACAGCATCAGCAGCGGGCCGATACCGCCCACGAGCAGGCCGAACGACAGCGTGGTCGTCGGGTTCCATATCCATGCGGTCTCATCGACGCTGTCCTCCACCGCTCCACGCACGTCATCGACGTGTTCGGGGCGGCTGGGGGCGACCACTCGGTCGAGCAGGAGTACGTCCCCGTCATAGACCTCCGCGCCCTCGAGTGGCTCTTCGGGACGGACTGGTCGACCATCGACCGTGGTCAGTGTCCAGGAGGCCGGTTCGGTGCTCTCCCCTTCGGCCACGCACACCTCGATGATGCGCGGCATGAGTGTGGCGACGGGGACGCTTCCCGGTAGCGCCAGGTCGGCCCAGCGCTGAGGTCCGGTGACCGTGACCCTGCAGTATCCGCTCACCCAAGACCCTCTTTGTCGACTCGTGCGGTGATTACCATGCTTAAGGGATGTAACCGATGATAATTAGGCGATTCGCGGTGTTCACGAGATCATCTATAGCGTAGTCACCTGAAAACGAAACCTTGCAGGTGGACGGAGAAGGGACCCCCGTGGCGACGAGACCTGTTCCCCGACCCGCGCGTGAGATACCACCGGCGCCCGGAACGTCTCCGCTGGTCATCGCTACGCCGCCGCAGATGCCTGAGAACGCGCCGGCCGGTAGTTCCGGAGCGATGATCATCATGCCGATCATCACCGGTTCGGGCTCCCTCCTGATGTCCATCACCATGGGTCACCGACCATTGATGATGGTGGCGGGCGTGATGATCATGCTCGCGAGCGTCATCGTCGGAATCATCATGTTCGTCGCTCAGCACAACGGACCGCGTAAGCGCATTCGTGAGCAACGAGAGCGATATGTCGACTACCTCGACCAGTTGCGCGAAATCGTTCGTGACGTCGCCGCAGGCCAGCGTTCGGACAACGCCTTCCGCCATCCGAAACCAAGCCTACTCACGGAACCTGCGCGATCCCGGGCCCGAAGATGGGAGCGCAGGGCCTCCGACCCCGACTTCCTCGATGTGCGAGTCGGATGCGGGACACGGCCGCTGGCCCGAAGGCTCAAGCTCAAGGTCGACACCTCCTCCCCTCTGATCGTCTACGACCCCGTCTGCCAAAGCGCCGCCGACCAGCTCATCGAGCTCTACGGCGACGTCCCCGAGATGCCCTTGGTCGTACCGCTCCACCGACACGGCGTCATCTCGATCAACGGGGACCGGGAGGCGGGACGCGGTCTCGCCCGAGCGATGATCTCCCAACTCTCGGTCTTCCACTCCCCGCACGACCTGCGCATCGGTGTGGTCCGCGACCCCAAGCTACGGAAGCAGTGGGAGTGGACGAAGTGGTTGCCCCACAACACCTTCGACGACGCCACGGACGGGCCGATGCCCGCCCGCTTCGTCTCCGACAACACCGTGCAGATCGCGGAGCTCCTCGCCGGCGAGATCGAGCGGCGCACCGTCGACCTGCAACGTCGCCGTGGTAAGCCGCCCGGTCCCGGGACGCAACGGTTCGTGGTCGTCCTGGACGGCGAGTACCAGTCCACCCTCTCCGGCCTTCAGGCCGAGCCCCCCGTCACCAACCTGGCCGACCTGGGCATCCACGTCATCATCTTGTCCTCGGATCGACGCGAGGAACCCGACTCCGTGGAACTGCGGCTCCTGATCGAGGCCGACGGCACCCTTCGTGAAGACACCGAGGGCATCAAGCCCGACCCGGAGTCCGCCTACGTCCCCCTCGAAGGTCGGGCCGACAACGCCGGTGTCGCCCAGCTGACGACCCTGGCCCGCGTCCTCGCGCCCTACGGCATCGCGGTGACCGACGGCGACGACGCCATGCACGAGACCGTCGGGCTGCCGGAGATCCTGGGGGTCCCCGACGTCGCCGCGCTGGACACCCGCCGTACCTGGCGTAAACGTTCCACCGGGGACTACCTGCGCGTACCCATCGGCGTGGGCCCCAGCGGCAACACCGTCCTACTGGACCTGAAGGAATCGGCCTTCGGCGGCATGGGCCCGCACGGCCTGGTCGTCGGTGCCACCGGTTCCGGTAAGTCGGAGATGCTGCGCACCATGGTGGCCTCCCTGGTCATCAACCACTCACCGGAGAACCTGGCCCTGCTGCTGGTCGACTTCAAGGGCGGTGCGACCTTCGCCGACACCGACCGTCTGCCGCACAGCGCCGGGCTGATCACCAACCTCGCCGATGACGATGGCCTGGTCATCCGATTCCGTGAGGCGACCTTCGGTGAGCTGGTACGTCGGCAGCAGATCCTGAAGGACGCCGGCAACCTGCCCAACCTGCACGCCTACGAAGCGGCCCGGGAGAACGACCCCGACCTGGAGCCGCTGCCGCACCTGCTCATCATCATCGACGAGTTCTCCGAGCTGCTGACCGCCCACCCCGACTTCGCGGAGCTGTTCGTCGCGATCGGTCGGATCGGTCGGTCCATCGGCGTACACCTGCTACTGGCCACCCAGCGCCTGGAATCGGGCAAGATCAAGGGGCTGGAGTCCCACCTGTCCTACCGGGTGGGGTTGCGGACGTTCTCCGAGGCGGAGAGTCGTGAGGCGATCGGTGTCGGTGATGCCTACCACCTGCCCCCGGAACCCGGTTCGGGTTACCTGAAGGTCGACACCTCCGTCTTCGAACGGTTCAAGGCAGCCATGGTGTCCCAGCCCTACGAGCCACCGGCCAAGGAGGAGAAGACCGCGCACGACCCGGTCCTTCCGTTGCTCTCCTACAACGGCCTGAACAAAGTGACGGGCGCGGGCTCGCTGGTGGAATCGCTGGTGGACTCCATCAAGGCGAAGGCCGAGGAGAAGCCCGAGCAGGAGAAACGCACCACCCTGCAAGTGACCGTGGACCGGTTGGTGGCCTCGGGTGCGGACCGCGTGCGCCCCGTCTGGTTGCCTCCCCTCCCGGAGATGCTGACCTTCGACACCGTGCTGACCGATCTCGGTGAGGGCGACGACCTCGAGGGCGCCGGCACCGAGCCGGACGCGACCGAGGCCAAGGCGGTCTTCGGCCTGACCGACATCCCACGCGAACAGCGCGTGGTGCCCGCCGAACTGGACTTCACCGGTGGAGAGGGCAACATCGTCGTCCTGGGCGGCCCCCAGTCCGGTAAGTCCACCTTGCTACGAACCATCATCACGAGTCTGGCGTGGCGGTACCCGCCCGGCCGGGTGGCGGTCTACGCGATCGACTTCGGCGGTGGCGCGCTCCAAGCGATGGACGAGCTTCCGCACGTGGCGGGCGTGGCCGGTCGAGCCGACCCGGAGAAGGTCCAAAGGATCCTCACGGACGTGTCCGGGCACCTCGACCGCCGCCAACGCCTGTTCCGCAAGCACAAGCTCGACTCACCCGCGGCCCTGCGGCAGGCCCGCGCGGAGGGCAAGGTCCCATCCAACGTTCCGGGCGACCTGTTCTTGATGATCGACGGTTGGTCGGCCGTTCGGGACGCCTTCGACGCCGCCGACGACTTCCTCATGGACATCGCGACGCGCGGCCCCTCCCTGGGCGTGCACACCATCCTGACCGGCGCGGCCTCCTCCCAGGTCCGTTCCCGCCTACAGGCACTCTTCGGCGGCCGGTTCGAACTGCGTCTGAGCGACCCGATGGACTCGGGTATCGGTCGCAAGATCGCCGAGGACATCCCGAAGGACACCCCGGGCCGTGGCCTGACCTCCGAAGAGCACCACGCCCACGTGGCGCTGCCTCGCGTGGACGGTGTCGCGAGCGACGAGGACCTGAGCGATGGCATCCAGGACCTGATCAAGCGGGTCCGGGAACGTTGGCCGCAAAAGGCGGTCCAGGGTGTTCGCACCCTCCCCGAGCGGGTGGAGCTGGACGAGCTGCTCAAGGGCCGCAGGACGGGCCGTGGCAAGTCCAAGGAACTGGTGTTGGGCATGGCGGAGAGCTCCCTGGCCCCGGCCGTGATGAACCTGGACCGCGACCCGCACCTGCTGGTGTTCGGCGACCCGCAGAGCGGCAAGTCCACCCTGCTGCGCGGGCTGGTCAAGCAGATCGTCCAACGCCCCGCCAAGGAGCTGGGCATCGTGATGGTCGACTTCCGCCGCTCGCATTTGGAGCTGGTGCCACAAGATCACCTGTTGGCCTACTGCACGACCGCCGAGCAGACCAAGGCGGTCGCCGACAACCTCGCCGGTTCCCTCCAGGAACGTCTGCCGGGACCGGACGTGACCCCCAAGCAACTGCGTGAGCGTAGCTGGTGGAAGGGGCTCGACCTGTACATCATCGTCGACGACATGGACATGATCGCCTCGCGCAGCAACCCGCTGGCGCCCCTGGCCAAGTTCATCCCCCAAGGCGCCGACCTGGGCCTGCACGTCCTCGCCGCCCGCCGAACCGGCGGTACCGCGCGAGCGATGTTCGAGCCGGTTCTACAGTCGCTGAGCGACATGGCCACCCCCGGTGTGCTGTTCTCCGGCGATCGCATGGAGGGACGCCTGGCCAACGGCGTCGCCTCCAAGCAATTGCCCCAGGGCCGCGCGCAGTTGGCTCTGCGCGGCAAACGCCCCGACCTGCTCCAAGTCGGCTGGAGTGAACCCCCCGCGTAAGGGCGCCCGTGCCCGGTAGGGGGTGACCGCGGACGTGGCCGAATTCGGCCACGATCCAGTGCTTCTCGAGGAGCCGACCGCTACCACCGGCCCCACACCATTCCGAACACAGGCGATCACCCTGAGTACTGACCCCGCAGGAAATACGACCCTCGTTACCCTTCTGTTTCCATTGGTGTGAAACCCTCTGTCCTTTGCCGTCATCGCAGTAAGCGACCTTGACCTCGTCACTCCCCCGAAGCGGCGTTAGCGGACACCGGTTCACCCGCTGCGCACCCTCATGTGAAAGGAGTGCCCCCATGACCGAGTCGGGCGCCAACCCGATCGAGGCGATGGAGGGCGGCGAGTACGCCGAGACCCTCGCCGGCGCGATGGCCGGGCTGGCCGACGCGTTCGACATCCTCCTCGGAGACGCTGTGAGCGCCTGTGGCCACCAGGACGTCAGAACCGGGTTCAACAAGTTCCGCGAAGAGGCCGACCAAGCCCTCATCGAACTCCAAGAACACGGACTCGCCCTGGCCAACAACATCCAGGCCGGCGCCGGTGAGATCGCCAAGAACGACCTGGAGAGTTCGGACGGCTTCCACCCCTGGCAGTCCCATCGCGACCTCAACTTCGACTGACCCCGCGGCCCCGCCCTAGCCCGAGTCCCCTTCCCACCCCGCTCGCTCTTCGCCTCTGAGGATGACCGTGGCCACCATCGCCCTCGTTTTCTATCCCCGTAGCTTCTACGGAAACTCGGAAAAACTGTACGAATGCGCGTCTGATCTGGAGATCCTCAACGCTCGCGTGCTCGGTCGCGCAGACGACCTCGGGGGGAGCTACGACTCCGCCTCACACCAGTTCACCGATCTCATCGCCTGGAACATCCAAGGGCACTCCGAGGAGGACATCCAAAAGTGGCGGGACGCCGCGGTCTCGGTCAGTTACGCCGCTTCGGTCGCCGAGATGTGGGCGGACGCCGTCAAGGCCTTCGACGACGAGCGCGAATCTCAGCTCTCCACCTGGCAGACCACCAAGGGTGAGAAGGAGAGCGCGGTCCCCTCCAAGTACCAGGGTGACCGGATCACCTCCACCTACCCCGAGGCCGACGGTTTCCTGTGGACCGACTGGGGCGCCGGCGATGAGCGCAAGTGTCGCGACCTGTACAACGAGCTCTCCACCGTGCAGGAGGGGCTCATCGAGCGCGAGCGGACCAACTGGAACACCCTCCAGGACACCGCCGAAGACATCCGGACCATGCTCGAAGAGGGGCCGACCCCGCAGAACGTCTCCAAGCTGATCGAGGCCGGGAACGCCGGTTGGGGCTTCCTCAGCCTCGATCCGGCTCGCTACTCCGTGCTTTTCGAGGACGTGGAGATCGCCCCGGAGAACGCCGAGGAGTACGCCGAGGAGCTCCAGGCCTACTGGTCGGGCGACAAGCCCTTGGACGACCGTTACAACGAGCTCATGCTCGTGATGGCGATGCTGGGCTCGAACGCCCGAGGTCACCAGCAGAACGGGACACGGTTCGAATCAGAGGAGATCGAGTTCCTGGAGGAGTTCTACCGACAACTGGAGGAACCCTACCTCCGTGACGGCGCCGGTGCGGGCATCATGGTCTACCCCGACCTGATGGCGGAGTCCGGGATGAGCGACGAGGAGCGCGAACAGGCCCTGGGCACGCTCGGCGACGGACTCCTCGCGTTGTCGGATCCACGCATCGGCGGCGGCTACGAGAACCTGCCGCAGAGCTTCCGCCACGCGGTCGAGGGACCGTGGATCGACCCCGACGCGGAAGGCAAGATCGCCACCGGCCCCGTGGGACTGGGCATGGACATGAAGGCGCTCTCCGCCTTCATGGAACACACCGACGAGAACCTGGAGGCCGGTTACGGCCTGTCCACCAACCTGCACCTGAGCACCGGCGCCTTCCTCGACGCCTGGGGAGACGAGGTCCACGGCTCCGATGACCTGCTGCCGGACTCCGAGCAGGTCTCACACCTGCTCGACGTGGCCTCCCGGAACAAGGACTCCAACTACTACATCCTCACCGGGGACCACCTCAACGAGGAGCCGGGCGTCCCCTACGGTGACGGGGGCCTGCGCGAACAGGCTCTGGAGGGCGCCCTCACCTTCGAGTGGCACGATGACGGGCACACCGCGCGACAGCTCACGGACTGGTTGGCGCAGGACGTGCACAGTGAGGACCCGGAGGTGAGCGAGCGAGCGGGCGACGCCTTCGTCGGGTTCATGGAGACCATCACCGACTCGGAGATGCACGACGCCCTCACCAACACGGGCGTCGATGTCACCGAGGGGGACAACGATTACTCGAACGCCTCCTTCACCCAGTTCAACGGCGCACTCGCCGACAGCCTCGGCGACATCTTCGACGCACACATCTACAGCTTCGCCAATGGCGACATCCTGGACGCCGATGGCAACGCGGTGGAGGGCATCGGGGACTTCGACCACGACACGGGTTACGTGCGTATGGGGCCCGATGAGCGTGCCCAGTACATGCAGCTCCTCATGGGCAACGATGAGACCGCCGGACGCATCGTGAACTCGGTGGACGCCTATCAGCAGATCGAGGCCATCGCCTATTTGGAATCCGGCAACGAGGCGACCTCCGCGCGCGGCTCGGCCCAGCTCCAAGGGCTGCTGGAACGTGCCCTGTACCTGGAGTCGGTGAACCGTAGCGCCGATCTGGACGAACAGATCGAGCGGGAGACTCAGATCGCCGACTTCGTGGTGAGTGAGGCGGGGAGTCTTTCCGAGAAGATCCCGGTCATCGGCCAAGGGGTCTCCAAGGGGCTGGACCTGGGCAAGGACAGCATCGTCGAGGCGATCGTCGATGGGGACTACGAGGTGTCCCCCCGGTTCCCGACCTACACCAGTGAGCAGAGCGTGGAGCGGAACTTCCGTCTAGAGACCATGGACTTCATGCTCAGGAACGATCCCGAGGCGTTCAACGGCCAGACCCAGCGTGCGGACCTTCGGACCCTGGTCGATGGCGGTGCACTCACCATCGTGCAGGACGGCCGGGAGCTCGGTCCTTCCGAGATCGGCAACGACTTCGTCATCGACGACTCGGTGGAGCTGTCCCTCCAAGAGGATCCGGGCAAGTGGGAGCACAATGAGGACCGTGCGCTCTCCGGGATGGACGATGCCCTCGGCAACATCATGGACGCCACCGTCCTCACCGCGAACAGCACCGACCCGCACACGGGAGAACCCGTGGTGTACACCGCGTCCGGAGACAAATGGGTGAGCGACTTCACCGGCCAGTACAGCGACGCCTACAAGACGACACGGGACTACTTCGGGGGCGAACTGGAGACGTTCGGCAAGCCCCCGGAATAAGAACGAGGGCCTGATGGCGGCCCGAGACTCTGTCTCCACCCACCGCAGAATCTCTTTGGAGAATCCCTTGACCCACCGCATGGTCCGGACATCCGACCTGTCGGCGCTCCCCCTCTCGGTGTTCACCCTCGCCGTGGGGCTGGTCCTATCGGGTTGTTCCACGTCCGAGCCCGAACCGGAGCCGACGTCGGGTCTGCCGGAGGACTATGTCTCCGTGCAATGGATCGAACGGGAGGTCCGGTTGCACACCTTGGACCGCATGATCGATGAAGCGGGCTCGGACGAGGTGCTCGTGAACGCGGGCGGCACTCGTGAGCACCTGTTCGACCATGGGGTCATCGTCTCCGAAGACGGCGATGAGGCGGCCGTGGATTGGGAGGCCGGGTACGAGGACGGTGGCTTGGCGGGGTTCGTGGTCGAACTGAACAAGGAGGCCTGGGAAGAGGACTCCCCCCTCTTCCAGATCGACAACGCTCTCGGCAACGCCATGCGGCACAACGAGGTCACCTGGTGTGAGGAGACCGTCAGCGGCGAGGTCTTCGTCAAGGCCTATAGGGAGCGGCTCGAAGACGCCTTCGACAGCCAGGAGGAGTACACGGCGAGCATCACCGACTACGTCGACTGCGGGACCGGCGAGCCGTGAGCCTCCGCCATGGCCCCACCGCGAACCCGTTCGGTGAAGTACCTCTCGGAGGGCCTTGGATGCCCGCCGAGAGTCTCCGGTTCCCGACAGGAAAGGAGGTAATTCCCACTCTGCCGCCGACGTCACGAAATGTGCATATGCATTGACCGACAGGTCATACCCTGACTAATGTCCCTACTCGCCGTACCTCCCCTGATCGCGAGCTCCGGGCGAATACCCTGCTCATGGAGGACGGGACGCACACTTCCCCTCAGCGATTCCTGAAAGGGTTCGGATGTCCCAGCACGCCGGTCTTGAAAACGTCAATAGTCTGTCGAAGGGCGGTGAACAGCTCGGGCAGGAGTCCGACGGCCTCCGCACCCAGATGAACCAGCTCATCGACGACATGAGCAACGACGCCGACTCTCTTCAGGGGCAGGCCCTCCATGACTTCCGTGAGGCTCGCAACGCCCTGATGGAGCGTTTCAACGAGCTCATGAGCTGGTGCAGCCAGAACGGCATCAAGCTGAACGAGGGTCAGCAGCAGTTCAACCTGACCGATGACCAGGCCAGCGACGACTACTCGCAGTCCGCCAACGACCTCGGTGCCATGGCCCGCCCGGTCAACGGCTGACCCCTGCACCGCTTCCGCCACGACTTTCGAGAAAGGCACTTTCGTGGGTAGTAATTTCGACGTTTATGGCAATGTCGGCGGGTTGCAGAACCTGGCTTCCGACCAGCAGTCGCACCTGGGCCGTTTCACGGCCATCATGAGCCAGATCAACGAGCAGTCCGAGTCGACGGTCAGCCAGTGGGAGGGGTCGGGCAGTTCGCAGTTCCAGGCCAAGGCCCAGGAGTTCGACACCCACTTCTCCGAGGTCAACTCCGCTTTCGCGAAGATGATCGACGCCACCAGTGAGACCGCGAACAAGTACGACAAGCTCACCCGGTACCTGGACGGTCTGTTCTAGTAAACTCGCTCCTGATGTCCTCCCCACCCTCGCCTCCTTCCACCGATCCGGATCCGCAGCTTCCCGAGGCGTTCCACTACACGCCCGACGAGGAGAAGTACGTCCTCGAAGCGGACGCTCTCCGGCATCGGCAACTCCGATCCGCCCTGTTGTACGGCTCCAGCCGGTACTGGCGCCGTCGACAGCGGG
>NZ_ANBD01000154.1 GCF_000341005.1 Nocardiopsis alkaliphila YIM 80379
TGCGGGGTCATCGCCCTCATCGGCGCCTTCGGCAAGCAGCAAGAGATCAACGAGGAGCGAGGGTGGGGAGCCAACAACCTTCGCAACCAGGTGATCGAGGGCCCCACGCTCGATCACCCACTGCTCCAGGGTCGTCCCTGACGTAGTCCGGCACGCCTGGCCCGCTCACCTGAGCGGGTACACCACCATCAACAGGGGGTCGATCTCTCATGTCCGGCTCCACTCCCGGGCCCACTTGGGCTCCGGGGTACGACACCTCGACACAACTTCGCCAGGGGCGACGCGCCCGGATCGTTCGCGCGACCCGGGTGACCAGTGGTGCCGAGGTCGTGCTCAAGGTGCTCTCCGTCGAAGCCGGCCAGGCCGAACTCGGCCACCTGCGCACGCTCAACGGTGTACCCGGAGTGGTCCCCCTGTTGGACGCGGGTCCCACCGCGGACGGGGGTTTCTTCATCGCCATGCCCTTCTACCCGGACGGTTCGTTCGGGGAGATGCTGGTGAAGAAGGGCCCCGCGCCCCTCCAAGAGGCCGCCGCGATCGCGCGAAGCATCGCCGGCGCCCTGGGGGCCCTGCACGGCCGTGGCCTACTGCACAACGATGTCTGCCCTGGGAACGTCCTGCGGGCCGGACGCACACCGGTGCTCACCGGGTTCGGCGCGGTGTCCACCTCCGGTGAGCCGCTCCCGCCGCCATCGCCCCAGTTGGAGTCCTTCCTCCATTCATCGCCCGAGTCCCTACGCGGAGAACCGCGTACACCGGCGTCGGACGTCCACCAGCTCGCCTCGACGATCTGGACGTTGCTCATGGGCAGGGCACCGTTCTCGGCCACGGACGGTTCCCCCTTCGACCCGCAGGCCTACGCTCGTCGCGTGCTCTCCGAGGAACCCATACCGGTACCGCGTCCGGACGTGTCCCGCTCCCTGCGCCGGGTCCTCATCCGAGGCCTGGCGAAGGACCCCGCGGACCGTTTCTCGAGTCCTTCCGAGTTCGCCACCGCTTTCGAGAAGGCACGCTCCGCGGGCACTGCGGCGGCTCCCAGCGGTGCCCAGCCCTCGATGAGCGGGACCACTCCGGCGAGCGCCCCCTCCGGGCCCCAGGCACCACCTGCTTTCGCCGACCCCCAGTCCCCACCCGCCTTCTCGGGGCCTCAAGCACCACCGGCACCCACCGGACCACAGGTTCCTCCGGCCCCTTCCACCCCTCAAACGTCCCTGGCCCCGCCTTGGAGTGGGCCGGGCGGCCACCCCTCCGGCCCCCAGGTTCCGCATTCGCCCGCTCCTTCGGGTCCTCAGGTTCCTTTCGCGTCACCCGAAACCGACCCCCGGCGGCTTGGGCGCATACCGGCCGAGGGCCCCGGCCAAGACCCCCTCTCGGGCGAACCCACACCCCCTGCCGAACAGGACCGGGGCCGATTGGAGAGCGCCGCGAGGCTGCGCCCGCCCCAGCGCCCGCTCCCTACCCCCGAGGAACGGGAGATCCACGGAGCCGTTCCCGAAGCCGCTCCCCACAGCACCGCCGACCTCATGATGGCGAAACTGCGCGGCGAGGAAATCTCCCCGTTGCGCGCCTGGTCCCGACTCGAAGGTTGGAGCGGAGACATCGAGTCCGCCTACCTGCCCGTGGACGAGGTCGAGGAAGAATCCTCGGACCCTGAGTGGGATTCCCCGTCCGCGATCCAGGAACCTCCCAGGTGGCGCAAGCAGATGCACATCGCGGTGACGGTCTGTGGAGTTCTCATGGGCAGCGTGGTGGCGAGCGCGTTCGCCGCGACGAGCACCCCCGAACCGGTGATCGCCGCCGAGGAAAAGACCGAAGAGGAAGTGGCCGAGGAGGAGGCACCGGCCGAGCCGGCGGCCGAACCCTCACCACTACCCGAGGTGAACCCTCCGTCCGAGGTCAGGTTGGAGGACACCCTCAGCGCCATCACCCTGTCCTGGACCGACAACACCGGCGGGACCGGCTCCTACTTCGTGGTCGGCGGGCTTCAGGGCCACGACCCCACGACCTTGGCCCGCACCGGACCGGGCGCGGTGACCGCGCAGATCACCACGGACAACACCCAGGCGGAGTACTGCTTCACCGTGGTCGCGGTCGAGGGCGGATCCGCGACCTCCGACGAGGTCTGTACGACGCGGGCCGCGGAACGGGCGGCCGAGGCCGAACGCCTGGCCGAAGAGGAGGCCGCCCAAGAGGAAGAAGAGGAAGAGGAGGAGAACGAAGACGAACCCGACCCCTCGCCCTCA
Organism: Nocardiopsis alkaliphila YIM 80379; assembly: GCF_000341005.1. Classification (GTDB taxonomy): domain Bacteria; phylum Actinomycetota; class Actinomycetes; order Streptosporangiales; family Streptosporangiaceae; genus Nocardiopsis; species Nocardiopsis alkaliphila. The sequence goes on from NZ_ANBD01000154.1 coordinate 2,244, forward strand.
CCCGACGCCGATGATTGAGCGTCGAATCCGGTCTGATGTCCCCTGCGGATAACGTGAGGAACGAGAACCGTCTCCTGCCACGGGGGATCCCACACTCCCGAACAGGTTCTTCCTCCCTCTCTTCCCGAAAGGCGACCTCGATGCGGCGTTCCCTCGCCTTGGCCTCGGCCGTGTGCCTGCTCGCCGTGACGGCCTGTGACTCCTCCTCCGAGTCCTCTGCCGGGTCTATTGAGACCGTGGAGGAACTCACCGAGGAAGGGCTGGTCGGACTGGCGTTGATCCACCGGGGATTCGAGGGCGGCGACCCGGAGACCGACCAGGTCCTGGTCTTCCACGACCCCGACACCGGTGCCCCGCTCCAGCGGATCGAGCTACCCGACGGCGCCGTGGACCCGATGGCCCCGGACGTCCCCGTGCATGGGCGCTTCTCCGACGACTGGCGGTACTTCGCCTTCGTCACCGACGAACCCGGCGCCGTGCACCTGGCACGACTCATCGACCCGGAGGAGGCGGAGGACGCCGAGGTCGAGGGCTTCACCTATCAGCCCATCGAGACGATCACCTCTGCCCAGAACGAGACCTTGTCGCAGCCGCTGATCCATGGGGAACGCCTCTGGTACGTCTCCGGGAGCGGAAACGGACAACCGCCCCAGGTCCTGTCGGTTCCGTTGGACGCCCCGAACGGAACCCCGAACCAAGAGGGCAGCCTGGCTCTGGGAGAAGGGCAGCGCCCCAGCGACTGGGCACTCACCCCGGACGGTTCCCTGCACATCCGCAACAGCGTGCCCACGCAGCAGGTGGCCGGTGGTGAGGGCAACCTCGTGGTCCGTTCGACCAACGGGACCGTCGTCAACGCCACCCTCACCACCAACGGGGAGCAGTGGCAGACCTTCGACGACGCGACGGTCTGGGGCGGCGACAACGCCCTTCTACGCCCTGACGGCGGCGGTGGTGGCCAAACCCCCAACGGCGCTTTCCTACTGTCCATCCAGGCACAGGGCTTCAGCACGACGCGGCTTCTGGCGGAGGAGGACAGCCCGGTCGTGCAGTTCGCTCCCTCCCAAGAACGCGACGCGGTCCTGCTCCAGACCGAACAGGCGTGGTTCCGAGTGGACCTGAAGGAGGGGGAGGTGGAGGAGACCGAGGAACTCTTCCCTCGCTACCACGACGCCTCCATGGACGGTTGGCCCCTCGTCGTTCGCTGGGCTCAGGAGCCGCCCGCAGACCCGAGTGAGGAACCCTCCCAGGGTCCCGACGCACAGAACAACCCTTGATCCCAGTGCTCCGGCAAAGTCGGGTGGTAGGAATGTGACCTGCGTCCTCGTAGGGCGAACAAGCAGAAACGGGTGTGTTCGACCCGGTTGGATGGAAGTTCTTCACGCTGCCATCTGTCCGAGGAACACGCCCGCGTATGCCATCGTCTCATCCCGGCGAGCTCCTCGTCGAACCCGTCTCCCGCCAGGACCACCTTCTCCAGGTCCTTCAACGTGTGCCTGGCCCACGCAAACCCCGTGGACGAGGCCACCCACGGGCCGCGCTGATCGCCGTGGCCGTGGTCACCCTCGACGCGATGCACACTCAGACCCACACCGCCACCACCATCCGGGCCGAGGGCGCCCACTATGTCTTCACGGTCAAGGCCAACAACGAACACCTGCACGCCCAGCTCAAGGAGCTGGGCGTGGAAGCAGGTGCCCGCACACGGCACACGCGATAGCGGGCACGGCCGCAAAGAGACCCGCACGCTCAAGACCTCTCAAGTTCCGGTGTGGATCCCCTTCGAAGGCGTCGCTCAGGTCGCTGGGCCGCGCCGGGCCACCTGGCGCAAGAAGTCCCCGGGCTCGGCCAACCGCAAGAGCGTGGAGGTCATCTACCTGCACACCTTGGCCGATCACCGCGTTGCGCCTGCGTTGGTGCTGTCGAGGTGGGTGCGCCGGCCCTGGGGGATCGAGAACAAGCTCCCTCATGTGCGGGAGGTGACCTACGACGAGGACCACTGCCAGGGGCGCACGGGCAGCACTCCCCAAGTCATGGCGACCCTGCGCAACACCGCGATCGGACTGCTCAGAGCAGCCGGGTCCGACAACATCGCCGAGGCCGACCGTCACATGATCCGCGACGAGGCTCGCCCGCTCAGACTCCTACAGAACCGACTTCGCCGGAGCCCTGACCAGAATCGGCTCCTACCGTTTCTTGCGAACCGGGGGTCAGATGAGTCCGGTCACGGTCCACGGGCCCCGATTCTCCTCCGTCACCACCACCGCTCCCGGGACCGGGACCAACACCGGAGCATCGGGCAGGCTGTACATGACCGAACCCTTGGACTCAAGCCACCACTCCTCGTTGGCGGTCATGTCCGCTTTCAACACCAGAGGATCTCCGTCCTCCCCCCACCGCGCGAACTCCACGTTCACCGGACCACGATCCAGATCAGGGTCGGTGAGGTAGTCCGTTCGAAGCACCCCCTCCTCCAAGAGCAACCCACGGTCGATGTCGCCTTCGGCCGGACGCAGACCCACCTCTGACCGGTAGACCTCCTCACCCTCGAACGAGGTGTACCAGTACTCCACCGTGCCCGCGTCATAATCCGCAGCGGTCTCCACGTATCCGTCATCGAGCAACCCCACACGATAACGCTCGGGCTCCTGGTAGGCCGCGCCCTCGATCTCCGCACCCGTAGCCGGGTCGATGAGAAACTCGTGCCGCTGATCTCCAACGCCCACCTCGAGAAAGAGCACCTCCGCCCCCGGCGAGAGTTCATGTTTCGCGACACGGTAGGACTCGTCCATGAACTCCTGCTCCACCTCCCACACAGGCTCACCCGTCTCACCGTCCAGACCGACCACGAGCATGCCCTGCTCTATCAGGTCGCCGGACTCGTGCTCCAAACCCGCCAAACCATGGGCCATGACGACCACGACCGTGTCACCAGCGCTCACCACGTCCTCGACCAGGACCTCGGTACCGTCCGCACGCCCCGCCGGCACATAACTCCACACTCGCTCACCCTCCCGAAAAGAGAACGCCTCCACCGGCCCCTCTCTCTGAGGTGGAGGGACCACGACCTGCGAGGTGACCGTGGCATGAGGCGCCGAACCCTTTCTTCGCAGAATCATCTCGTTCTCGGCGAGCAACCGCCCCGTCCCCGCATCCAGCAGGACCACGCTGTCCGGTTCAGCCCCCGGCAGCGAGAGCAGGATCTCCTCCCCCTCAGGCGTGACCCACGCCCCATGGACACCACCACCCTCCAACCGGTAGTGCCATAGCTCCTCACCGGTGGCACCGTCCAGACCGACCAGACCATCGCCCAGAACCATCACCGGCCCGGACCGACCAGGCAGCACATCGACCAGGGAGTTTTCCTGGTCAGGCACCTCCCACTCCCACGCGACCCGCGACACCGAACCCGGCACCTCATACGCGGGCGCCTCCCCCTCGTACACACGATGGTCCACCCCGGGATCGCCCTCACCCTCTCCGAAGAATCCGCAACCGGATACCGGCAACAGAACGGAGAGGACCAGAGCGCCCACGGCATTCGACCCGCTCACCCTCGAATCCGTGGCCGACCTCGATCCCGGCCACGCCGCCGGAACCAGGCCTGGCCCATATGCGGGGATGGACCGTCTCGTCGAGGTGGTGAAGATACGTCGCGCTTTACTCACAGGGGAGCTCACACTCCTGGGGCTCTCTGGGGGGAGAATTACGCGCCTAGACAATCACAGCCGACCCGAAGCTCTCCTATTGAGCCGGAATCTGTTGTTTCCTGTGGTGTTACAGGTACATGAGCGATGACGATGACCTGCGTGTGGACATGCGCAAGCTCGCACCCGCCCAGCAGGAAGCCCTGCGGATGCGGGTGATGGGCGCGATCAACGACGGTATGAGCCCAGCCCAAGCCGTGCGCGTCTTCGGCGTCAGCCCAGACTCGATCCGCAACTGGCGCCGCCGCCAAGAAGCAGACGGCACTCAAGGCCTGCGCTCGGGCAGGCCGGGCAGGAAACCGGGGCAGCGCACCAAGCTCACCCCCGCCCAGGAACAGGCCCTGGCCCAGGCGCTCTTGGACTACGAGCCCCAACAGTTGGGGGTGGGCGGCACCTTGTGGACCGCCGTCAAGGTCGCCGCCGTGGTCCAGGACTTGTTCGGCACCACCTTCACCGATCGGGGCATACGCAAGATCCTGCGCCGGTGGGGGTTGACCTTCCAGCTCCCGGAGCGGCGGGCGAGCGAAGCCGCCCCCGAGCCCAGCAGGAGTGGACCGATCACACCTACCCGGCCCTGCGCGAGCGGGCCCGGGCCCAGGGCGAACAGGTGATGTTCGCCGGCCAGGTCGGGGCGCGCTCAGATCATCTGAGTGGCCGTACATGGGGGTTGCGGGGTAAGACGCCGATCACCACCAGGACCGGTAACCGGTTCGGGGTCAACGCCATGAGCGCGATCAGCCCCAGAGGCAAGCTGTACTTCACCGTGTTCGAGGGGTCCTTCACCGCCCAGGTGTTCATCGGCTTCCTGGATCGGCTGATCAGGCACTTCACGACCAAGGTGCACTTGGTCGTGGATCAGCATTCGGTTCACCGGTCCAAGGCTGTGCGTGCCTGGGTCGCAGACCGTGCCGAGCAGATCGAGCTGCACTTCCTACCGCCCTACTCGCCCCATCTGAACCCTGATGAGCTGGTCAACGCCGACCTGAAGCGGCACCTGGCCGGTGAGGTCATCACCGACCGTCAGCGTATGCGGGCCCAGGTCCGCTCGTTCTTCCGTAGCGTTCAGCGGCTCGCGGGCCATGTCCGGGGTTACTTTCAGGCCCCGCACACCAGCTACACCATCAGAACCATCTAGTTCCGGCTCAATACCAGGTAAGGAAACATCGCGTGGCCTCGGAATTCTCCTCAAACGCTGGACATTCCGGGCGCATCGGCCTTCCCCGAGCCCACGGGCGACGCCCTATAGCGTGATATCCCGCGACCACCCGCGATGAGAGGACACCGAGCATGTCGAAGCAGGACAAGCGGCACGGCACCATGACCACCCTGAACTCGTTGATCGAGAGCACTCGTTCCATGGCCAGGGCGACCACGGTCTTCGGTGACCCGGTCACCTCCGGTTCGACCACCGTGGTGCCGGTGGCCCGGATCAGCGCGCTGAGCACCACGGGCGCCGGCACCGGAAAGTTGCCCCTGTGGGGCGGGGACGGCGCCGGAGGGATCGGTCTGGTCCGCGCCCGACCGTCCGGGTTCCTGGTGCTCTCCCCCGAGGGCGCCGACTTCAAGGCCATCCGTCAGCCCGTCGCCAGGCTGGTCCTGCCGCTCGCGATGATCACCGCGGTGGCCGCCACCCGCATCGTCTCGGTTTCGATGCGTGAGGCTCGACGGAGGAAGCGCATCCAGGCCGCTCACGGCGAGAAGGAGTGCCACCACGAGTAGGGCGCCTCTGTGACCTGGGCCGTGGTCGTCGGCGGCGCCCTCGGGTAGCGTTTGCCGAGCTGTAGCCGCACGGTCGTTCGGAGGGCGCCCCTTGTCCGGGGTCATCGTCGGATTCGGCGTCATCGCCAGTGTCGTCGCCATCGGCTACATGCTCGGCCGACTTCCGCTCCTGGGCCCGGGTGCCAGGGAGGTCCTCAACCGTCTGGCGTTCTACGTGGCCAGTCCGGCTCTGTTGTTCACCATCCTGGCCCGGACGGACTTGTCCATCCTGTTCTCGGCTCGTGTCCTGGTCAGCGTCTTGAGCGTGGTGGTCGCGGCCCTGTGCTTCCTCGTGGTCGGCCTCATCCGACGTTGGGGCGTCGGCCGCACGACGGTGGGTGTGCTCGGGTCCTCCTACGTCAACGCCGGCAACCTCGGTATCCCCATCTCCGCCTACGTCCTGGGCGACGCCTCGTTGGTCGCCCCGATCCTGCTGTTCCAGCTGCTGGTGTTGGCCCCGGTCTCCCTGACCGTGTTGGACCTGAACAACGGGCGGGTGCGAGGGTTCTGGCCGGTGCTGCGTCGCTCCTTGGGCACCCCGGTGCGCAACCCGGTGGTGATCGCGTCCTTGGCCGGGGTCGCGGTCTCCGCCTCCGGTCTGACCATCCCCGGGCCACTGATGGAACCCTTCGATCTGGTCGGTGGGATGGCGGTGCCGGCGATGTTGTTGGCGTTCGGGATCTCCCTGCCCGGTAGCCCCATGCCCGGCCGAGGCGGTCCAGAGCAGGGGCCCGTGTTGTTGGCGGTCACGTTGAAGTCGGTGGGGCAGCCGTTGGCCGCCTGGGCACTGGCCGCCCTGGCGTTCGGCCTGGAGGGCGCCGCGCTGTTCTCGGTGGTGGTACTGGCCGCGCTGCCCACCGCGCAGAACGTGTTCAACTACGCCACCCACTATCGAACCGGTGAGGTGCTCACCCGCGAAGTGGTGTTGCTGAGCACCTTCTTGACCATTCCGGCCCTGTTCACCATCACCTTCCTGCTGGGCTGACCACGGCTGACGACATCGGTCCGATTCCAGCCATGTCGCGATTGCCTGACGAAACGCACTCTCCCATCACGATCCGCCGGTGGCGGTGTTAACTGGTCAGAACCGTGGTGTCGGCCCCGCTCACCGACGCCCTCCGTGCCCCCACACGGCCTTTCCCCAAGGAGCGCAGTTGTCGTCCGGTCCTCTCCCAAGACACACGTCCCCCACCGCCGGCTTGGTCACCGGACTGTCCATCCTGGCGGCGATGGTGCTGCTCGCCGCCCCCGGCAGCGCGGCGCCCCTGGCCTCCCCACCCCTGACGGCCCCCGTTCCCCACCTGGAGCCCACCCCCGAATCGGTCCAGGAGTTCCTGGACACCCGCGTCCCCGAACTCCTGGCGGAACACGACGTCCCCGGCGCCGCGGTGTCCGTGGTGGCCGATGGCGCCCAGGTGGCCTCGGGCGCCTACGGTCGAGCCGATCCGGCCGACCAGACCCCTTTCGCCGAAGACCACTTGCTCCCCATCGGCTCGGTCGCCAAGTCCTTCACCGCCGCGGCCGTACTTCAGCTCGTCGACGAGGGCGTCCTGGACCTGCACGAGAACGTCAACACCTACCTCCCGGCGGCCGCCCGGGTCCCGGATACCTTCGCCGAACCGATCACCCTCCACCACCTGCTCACCCACACCTCGGGTTTCGAGGACCGGCTCCCCCGCGCCCCC
>NZ_ANBD01000155.1 GCF_000341005.1 Nocardiopsis alkaliphila YIM 80379
TGGAGGAGTACGTCCACGAGAGCCAGGTGCGACGGGTCCGGTCCCCCGGACGGTACTCCCTGTACTCCAACCACGGTCTGGCCTTGGCCGGCTACATCGTGGAACTGCGGTCCGGCGTTCCCTTCGCCGATCGACTTCACGAGTCCCTCTTCGAGCCCTTGGCCATGACCGACACCGCCTTCGTGCACCTGACCGAAGTGGAGGGCCGCCTGCCCGTCCCGCACCATCCCGACGGGCGAGTCGCCGCCGACCTGTACCTGAACCAGACCCCCGCGGGCTCGGCGGTCACCACCACCGCCGACATGGGCCGCTTCATGCTCGCCCTCCTCGGCGGAGGTGAACTGGACGACGAGCGTGTCCTGTCCCCGTCCTCGGCCTCGCTCATGCTCGAACCCCAGTGGTTCCTCACCGCGGAGTCCAGTGGTGTCGGCTACGGCACTTGGGAGTACCGTCAGGATCCACCGAGGGTCGTCGGGCACATGGGCGATCTGCCCGGTCACCACGCCGACTACCTCCTCGTCCCCGACGCGAACCTGGGCTTGTTCGTCGGCAGCAACTCGGTCCATGGCCCCCGAAGCCAGGTCACCGACCACCTTCGCGAGTTCCGCCTCGACCTGCGGCGTCTCTTCCTGCGTGAGTTCGCTCCCCAGGTCAGCTCGCTACCCGCGGATCCCAACGCCCTGGTGGAACTGGACCGCTACACCGGTACCTACCTGAACCTGCGGTTGTCGGCCTCCGACGCCTCCCGGATCCGTGCCCTGGGCGGCTTCGTGCGGGTGGAGCGCGCTTCCGGCGGCGGGTTGACGGTCCTGTCCGGCCCTGGAGAGCCGCTGACGATGCACCCGGCGGGCAAGGGCGTCTTCGTCAGCGAGGACGGGCGGCACCGAGTGGCGTTTCGCGAGAACTCCGACAGGGCCGTGGCCATGGTCTTCGAGGGGAACGCGATCACCACCTACGGGCGGGTCGGCCCGCTCCGTGACCCGCTCCTGCACCAGGTCGTCCTGCTCGTGTCCCTCCTCGTCCTGGCCACCTGCCTGGTGTGGCCGATCACCGCGTTGGTCCACAGGCTCAAAGGTCGGGGCCCTCGTGCCCCGCGCCGTGCGATCTGGGCTCGGCTGACCGCCTTCGCCGCGCTGGTGGGGGCCGGGGTGGGCTTCGGCGCGGTCGGTTACCTCGGCCTCGACCCGGACACCTCCTACCGGTGGCTGTTCGAGGGATCGCTCATGTTGGCCCTGCCACTGTCGTTGTCCGTGCCCTTCCTGGTGGCTCCGCTGGTGTGGACGGTCATGGCCTGGGTGGGCCGCTGGTGGAGTGTGCCGGGCCGAATCCACTACTCCCTCATCGCCTTGGCCGGGGCGGCCCTGCTCGCGCTGGGCGTGTACTACCGCCTGCTCTGGCCCCTGGGCTGAGGCGAACCCGAATCCGCCGGCCAGGGCCTGGTGCCGTGGCCAGGCGCCCTTGTTCGTAGGCGTTCCCGGTCGGGACTACAGCGGGCTCCACCTTCGAACGGTCACCTGCGCCAGTGACCCGGTGGGGGTCGGATTCCTAGCGTTGTGGTCGGTTCGAAACACCCTTCAGCGCCACCACGTCAAGGAGCCCTTCGATGCGCCCACACCCCCTCACGGCCGGCACCCGCCTGGCCACGGCCCTGGCCTTGGCGTCCGTGCTCGCCACCTGTCCCGGAGCCGCCCACGCGGGGACGTCGGCGCCGATGAGCGAGCCGACCGCGCCGCTTCCCGGGGCCTTCGCCGCACCCACCCCCGAGGCCGCCCGGGAATTCATCGACACCCGCGTCCCCGCATTGTTGGCCGACCACGGTGCCCCCGGGATCTTGGTCACCGTGGTCGCCGATGGGGAGATGGTGGCCTCCGGGTCCCATGGTGTCGCCGATCTGGCCGATGGCACACCGCTGGACGAACAGGTGCACGGCTTCCCCACCGCTTCGGTCGCCAAGTCCTTCACCGCCGTGGCCGTCCTCCAGCTCGCCGAACAGGGCCTCCTCGACCTGCATGAGGACGTCAACACCTACCTGTCCGAGGAGTATCGGCTCCCCGACACCCACCCCGAAGAGCCCGTCACCCTGCACCACCTGCTCACCCACACTCCGGGTTTGGACGAACGGACCTCGTTCGAGGATCCCGACGACCCCGACGGGCAACGTGATCTGGAGGAGTTCCTCCGTCAGGTCACCCCCGAACGCATCTTCGCGCCCGGCGAGTACTCCGCCTACTCCAACTACGGCACCGGGTTGGCCGGTTTCGTGGTGCAGGAGGTCAGTGGGGTCCCGTTCGAGGATTACGTGGTCCAGAACGTGTTCGAGCCCTTGGGGATGGCCGACTCCGAGTTCGGCCAACTCCACGAGCTGGGCGAGCACCACACCCTGGTCACCGCGCACACGGCCGATGGCTCGGCCATCGTTCAGGACCACATCCCCCTGGTTCCGGCCGGAGGCGCGGTGACCACCACGGCCGACATGGGGCGCTTCATGCTCGCGCTCCTGAACGGCGGGGAGGTGGAAGGCACTCGGGTGTTGTCGGAGGAGTCGGTGGAGCTGATGCTCGGCCGGCGCTTCGAACACCATCCGGACGCCACCGCCATGGGGTACGGCACCTATGAGTGGCGGACCGGGCCGTCCCGGGCCGTGGGGCACGGCGGTGACCTGAACGGTCTGCACACCGGTTACCTGCTCCTGCCCGAGCAGGACACCGGGATCTTCGTGGCGGTCAACGGCGACGACACCGACCCCGAAGCGGGCGCGAGCCCTCTACACGACCTGCGTTTCTCCGTGTTGCACGACTTCGCCGAGGAGTTCGCGCCCACCGACCCGATCACGGCCGAAGCCGATCCCGGTGCCGACCTCGGTCTCTACGCCGGTAGCTACATCACCACCCGCCGCCCCGCCGAAGGGGCGTTGCGGCTCCTCACACTCTTCGACAACATCACCGTGCGCGACGCCGGTGACGGGACCCTGCGCTTGAGCGGGCTCTTGGCCCCCAACGAGCGTCTGCTCCCCCTCGGCGACCACGTGTTCGTCGGCGAGGAGAGCCAGGAGCGACTGTTCTTCGACGTCCAGGACGGTCGGTCCACCATCCTGTACCTGGATCTGAACCCCACCAGTGGCTACGACCGGACCTCGGTGGTCGAGAGCCCCACCACCCACCGGGTGGTCCTGGCCGCGTCCCTGCTGTTCCTGCTCACCGGTCTCGTCCAGCTCTGGCGTCCGGGCCCAGGCGCACGGAGCGTCGCCGTGGTGTTCGCGTCGTTGACCGCCGTGGCCTGTCTGAGTGGAACGGGGCTGGTGGTCTACGCGTTGGCGGACCAGAACCGGATGGCCGACTGGTTGCTCGGCGCTTCCTCCGTCCTCACCGTTCCGTTCGCCCTGGCGGTGCCTGGGGCCCTGGTCACCGTGGTCCTGGCCGCACTGGCCTGGCGTGGGAACTGGTGGGGAACGGTCCGCCGGGTGCACTATTCGTTGCTTCCCCTGGCGGCGTTCCTGGCCTTGGCGGTGGCCATCCACTACCACCTGGTCTGGCCCCTGGGCTGAAGGACCCGCCGATTCATCGATTCGATCCATGAAAACGCCGATCAAAGTTTGGTCATGGCCCGGTCACGGGAACACTGAAGAGTAGGGTCCGCCCCCACCCCCTTGGGGGACGGGCCCGTCCAATCGTCCCTTGGCCGACGTCCGGCCGACCATACGAACGCACAGGGGCCGGCGCACCAGGTGGTGCGCAGGCCCCTCGCTCTTCCCCGGTTCAGGGGCTACCCCCAGGCCAGAGCGGTCAGCTCCGGGTCCTCCAAGGCGACACCGATGTCCCGCAGCACCTTGGACCCCAGCTCCCCATCGACCAACCGGTGGTCGAAGGAGAGCGAGAGGGTGGTGACCTTACGGATCTTCAGCTCGCCCTCGTGCACCCAGGGCATGTCCCGAATCTGCCCGAAGGCGAGGATGGCGGCCTCACCCGGGTTGAGGATCGGGGTCCCGGCGTCCACGCCGAACACGCCGACGTTGGTGATGGTGATGGTCCCCTCGGACATGTCCGCCGGGCTGGTCTTGCCGGCACGCGCGGTGTCCGTGAGCTCCTTCAGGGACGCCGCCAGTTCCGGAAGGGTCTTGGCGTCGGCGTCCTTGACGTTGGGCACCACCAGACCGCGCTCGGTGGCGGCCGCGATCCCCAGGTTGACGTAGTTCTTGACCACGATCTCCTGGTTCGCCTCGTCCCAGGAGGCGTTGATCTCCGGGTGGCGGCGGACGGCCATGAGCAGGGCCTTGGCCACCAACAGCAACGGCGACACCTTGACGTCGGCGAAGTCCGGGCGCTCGCGTAGACGGGTGACGGCCTCCATCGTCTTGGTGACGTCCACCTGGAGGAACTCGGTGACGTGCGGCGCGGTGAACGCGCTGTTCACCATGGCAGCGGCGGTGTGCTTGCGCACGCCCTTGATCGGAATCCGCCGTTCCCGCGCGCTGCGATCCGGCGCGGGTGCGGCCTCCGGTGCCGAAGCGGCCGGGGCCTTGAGCGCCTCGACGGCGGCGTGCACGTCCTCTCGGGTGATGACACCGTCCTTACCGGTGGGAGCCACCGTCGACAGGTCCACCCCCAGGTCCTTGGCGAGCTTGCGCACCGGGGGTTTGGCCAGTGGACGGCCCACCGGACCCGACGCGGGCGCCGGGCCGGCGGGAGCGGCCATCACACCGGGGGTGCCGGCCGGAGCGGGCTCACTGAGCTTGGGCGGCGGTGCGGACACCGGGGCCGAGGGGGTGGGACGGCGACGGGCGCGCCGCTGCGTGGCGGCCGCCTTCTCGCCATAGCCCACCAGGGGCTTTTCCCGCTCCTCTGTCTCCTGCGCCGCGTCACCGGCGGCGGCGCCGGAGGCACCCGAACCTCCGGTGCCGTCGTCCACGGTGATGATGACCGAGCCGACCTCCACCGTCTCGCCCTCGGCGGCCAACAACTCCTTGACCGTGCCGGAGAACGGGCAGGGCAGTTCGACGACGGCCTTGGCCGTCTCGATCTCACAGATCATCTGACCGTCGGAGACCTTGTCTCCCGGCTGGACGTACCAGGTGAGGAGTTCGGCCTCGACCAGGCCCTCACCGACGTCCGGCAGCTTGAACGCGTGCACCCCGTCGACCGCGGGCGTGCTCTTTTGAATCGCCATGTCTTGCGGTTTCCCCGATCTAGTACGCGAACGCCCGGTCGACCCCGTCAAGGACGCGGTCCAGGTCCGGAAGGTAGTGCTCCTCCAGCCTGGACTGCGGGTAGGGGGTGTCGAACGCGGCCACGCGGATGACCGGCGATTCCAGGTGATAGAAGCACTCCTCGGTGACCCGCGCGGCGATCTCCGCGCCGGGACCGCCGGTGAGGGTGGCCTCGTGCGCGACCACCAGACGCCCCGTGCGCTTGACCGATTCGGTGATGGTGGCGTAGTCGATCGGCGCGAGGGAGCGCACGTCGATGACCTCGATGGAGTGGTCGGTGTCGGCCTCGGCCGCCTGGAGGGCGGTCTTGACCATCGGACCGTAGGCCAGCAACGTGCAGTCGGTACCCGGGCGGGCGACGCGCGCCGCGCCCATCGAGGTGACCTCGTGGATGGAGGCGTCGGTGTCGACCTCGGCCTTCTCGTAGTAGCGCCGCTTGGGCTCCAGGAAGATGACCGGGTCATCGGAGCGGATGGCCTGCTGGATCATCCAGTAGGCGTCTTCGGGGTTGGCGACGCTGACCACGCGCAGACCGGCGGTGTGCTGGAAGTACGCCTCGGGCGACTCGCTGTGGTGCTCCACCGCGCCGATGCCGCCGCCGTAGGGGATGCGCATGACGACGGGCATGCTGAGTTTGCCCGCCGAGCGGCGGCGCATCTTGGCGAGCTGGGTGAAGGTCTGGTTGGCGGCGGGGAAGAAGAACCCGTCGAACTGGATCTCCACCACGGGACGGTATCCGCGCATCGCCATACCGATCGCGGTACCGACGATGCCGGACTCGGCCAAGGGGGTGTCGATGACCCGGTCGGCGCCGAAGTCCTTGTGCAGACCATCGGTGACCCGGAAGACACCGCCGAGCTTACCCACGTCCTCACCCATGACGAGGACCTTGGGGTCGTGTTCCATCGCGGCGCGCAGGCCGGCGTTGATGGCCTTACCGATCGTGAGGTTGGTTCCCATGGCCTAACGGCCCCCTTCCGCGCCGGCGCCTTCGAACGAGGCCAGGTAGTCGGCGAATTCGGACCGCTGCTGGTCGATGTGGACGTTGGGTTCGGCGTAGACCTCGTGGAAGATGTCCAGCGGCTCGGGGTCGGGCATGGAGCGGCACTGGGTGCGTACCTGCTCGCCGACCTTGTCGGACTCCTCGTCGATCCGCGCGAAGAACTCCTCGTCGGCGAGACCGTTGAGTTCGAGGTAGCGGCGGACCCGCAGGATCGGGTCCTTGGCCTTCCACTCGTCGAGTTCGGCCGCGTCGCGGTAACGGGTGGGGTCGTCGTTGGTGGTGTGGGCGCCCATCCGGTAGGTGAACGCCTCCACCAGGGTGGGTCCGTTCCCGGTGCGGGCGTTGTCCAGGGCGGCGCGGGTCACGGCCAGGCAGGCCAGGACGTCGTTGCCGTCCACGCGCACGCCGGGGAAGCCGAAGCCGGCGGCGCGCTTGTAGATCGGCACGCGGGACTGGCGTTCCAGGGGTTCGGAGATGGCCCACTGGTTGTTCTGGCAGAAGAACACGACCGGGGCGTTGTTCACCGAGGCGAAGTTGAACGACTCGTTGGTGTCGCCCTGGCTGGTGGCGCCATCGCCGAAGTAGGAGATGACGGCGGTGCCGTCCTCGCCCACGGCGCCGTCGCGCTGGACACCCATGGCGTAGCCGGTGGCGTGCAGGGCCTGGCTGCCGATGACGATCGTGTACAGGTGGAATCCGTGCTCATGTGGGTCCCAGCCACCGTTGGTGACCCCACGGAACATGCCGAGGAGTTCCTTCGGCTCGATGCCGCGGCACCAGGCGACGCCGTGCTCGCGGTAGGAGGGGAAGGCCATGTCCTTGGGGCGCAGGGCGCGGCCGGAGCCGATCTGCGCGGCCTCTTGGCCCAGGAGGGAGGCCCACAGGCCCAATTCGCCCTGGCGCTGGAGGGAGACCGCCTCGCTGTCGACTCGGCGGACCAAGACCAGGTCACGGTAGAGAGAGCGGATTTCCTCCGCACTGATGTCCAGGGGGTAGTCAGGGTGCTCGGTGAGCTCCCCTTCCGGTGTCAGGAGCTGGATGAGCTCCGGTTCCTCGTGCGCGGCGGTTTCCGACACGTCGCTCCTCGGTTCTCGGGGCCGACTTCGCGTGGGTGAACGCTGGCCGACCATTTAACGGTCCACACGCGTTCCCAGGGTGTCGGGAGGGCATGGACAGTCCTTCCCATATCGTGACAGACCTCACCATGGGACGCGCAAGCCCCCGACGACACCTTTTACGCTGCGCGACCCATGTTCCCGGACCCGTGACCAGGCGAATTAGCAGGGGTTCCTAGCATTTACAAGGGCTTCCAACAACTTTCCGAGCACGTGGTCGCAACGGGTCGGGCAACCTCCGGAGAACCATCCCGGGTCGCCCGCCCGGGATCAGGAACCAGCGGTGGGAGTGGTTCGGGCCTGGTACCGGCCGAAGGGTTCGACACCGGGCGGGTTCCGGGTCGGTGCGGAGTGTGGCTGAACCGGTGTCCTGGGGCGCGTCCAGGACTCGGCGCAGGTCCTTGGAAAGGGTCGGGTTGCTCATCGCCGACCCCCACAGACACAGGCGTTGGTGGTAACGGCAGCGGGGGTGGGGCAGGTGAACTCCGCCCACAGCACCGTGCCCAGCACGGTCAGTGAGTCCGGGTCGGCCCACCGTTGGGTGCCCCACTCGCTCGCGGGTCGATGGATGAGGAGCAGGCCCCACCCGGACTCGGCTTCCTCCCACTCCTGGACCGTGCGCCGGACCGGCTGGCATAGCGGGCGGGCCTTCAAGGGTCCGTCATCGATGACCGACAACCGCGCGGTGGTCTGGCTTCCCATCACGAGCGGGGTGGAAAGCATCCGGATCACCGGGCCACCTCTCCCCACCCGCGACGATCTTGCTCCTGTGGTCAACTTCGGCGCCGAAGTTGACCACAGGAGCAAGATCACGGCGAATAGGACCGGGTCTTTGCTCGGTGTCGGTTCAGGCGACCAGGCCCAGCTCGACGGCCAACCGTGCCGCCCTCTCCTCCGGGGACGTGCCCTCGCTGAGAAAACGCCACATGGCCGCGCCGGTGGGGTTCAGTCCGAAGAACCTCCCCGAGGACAGGTCCAACAGCATCGCACCGTCCTCGGCCATCACCTGTCGGACTCCGGGCGCGGGAACGGGTTCGGTCATCGCTCTCCTTCCGGAACGAGGGTGCCCCTACGCAAGGTCGGCACAGATGGGGCGGCTTCGCCGAGCACTGGCCATTTCCGGACAGGCGAAACCACAGTTTCGCCCTGAAATACGCCCGCTACATACGGTAACGTCCCGCTTGTTCCCCTACCCCCGAACAAGCAGGAACCCCTATGTCCGCTTCCACCGGCGTCAACCCCATCGAGGCGATGAACGAGGCCGAACAGGCCGAGGAACTGGCCATCCGCACCATCTCAGCGGCCCCCATCCTCGAAGACATCACCGACGAACTCAAAGGGGCCGTCTCCTC
>NZ_ANBD01000156.1 GCF_000341005.1 Nocardiopsis alkaliphila YIM 80379
CACCGGTAGGGGTGCACAACCCCCGCAACGTCAACGCCGAACGAGCCACCAACTCCTGTTCGACCCGGGGCAGGCGGAGTTTTGAGGACCATGTGGTCCACTCACGCTCGCCGTGCTCGCGACGCTCGGCCTCCGTGAAGGGATGCGCGGTGAGCAGGCTCGATCCGCAACGCAACTCGAACAC
Organism: Nocardiopsis alkaliphila YIM 80379; assembly: GCF_000341005.1. Classification (GTDB taxonomy): domain Bacteria; phylum Actinomycetota; class Actinomycetes; order Streptosporangiales; family Streptosporangiaceae; genus Nocardiopsis; species Nocardiopsis alkaliphila. The sequence continues at coordinate 185 of NZ_ANBD01000156.1, forward strand.
GACCGGCTCCCCCGGCACCGGAACGACCGTGGCCCAAGCGGTGTCCTGGCCTCCCTCGTGTTCGATGTACCACTCCACACCGGGAGAGCGCAGGACCATGGGGAAGTCGGCGCCGTGGACGCGCAGACCATCGTCCTCGGCGACGATGCGCACCGGAGCGCGACCGAAGTCGGGGCGGGGCGCGAACTCCACCCTGAAGGGGGTGGAAGCCTGAACGGCCCGAACCAGGTCGGTGCGGCCGGGCTCGGTGTCATGGGCCAGGTGGTCGGTGACCTCCAAGCGAGACCAGCGGGTGCGCACGGTCATGGTGCCCGGCAGGTAGCGCTGGCCCAACGGCATACGTCCGTGGAGGGGGGCGATGGCGAACGCCCCGGCCTCGGGTCCGCCCAGGACCTCGGCGAACAGGGCGCCCGAGTCGGGCTCGGGGTGACAGAACCACAACAGCCGCGCGTCCGGCCCCACCAGTGCCACGGAGGCCTGGTTGGACAACATGGACATGCGCTCGATCGAGACCGCGCGCTCCCCCGGTTCCACCACGTGCTCACAGCAAAGCCCTCGCGCCGGACCGAACACGGCCACGTCGTGTGTGAGAGTCATCCCGTCACCTTCCTCTGTGTCGCCGGGGGCACCAAGAAGCTAGGACGGACCGAAGCCTTCACACATCGGGTTTCATCGGACCTTAGGTGTGGGCTAAGGGACCCTTAAGGTTCCCGAACCGCCCGTGATCACCCCCGCCCGTTCGGTACTCCCCGAGAAAACCGGTTGCCCCGCGCCGAACAGGCGTGGAAACCTGCGCGAACGGCACGAGGTACGCGCGCGGACGGGTGGAAAGAGCGGTCGTGGGTCACGTCGACGTCAATCAGGTCACGCACACCCTGCCCGATGGGCGGGTGCTGCTGAACGAGGTCTCGTTCCGGGTCGGTGAGGGGACCAAGACCGCCCTCATCGGCGCGAACGGGGCGGGCAAGAGCACCCTGTTGCGCCTGATCCGGGGTGAGACGACACCGCAGTCGGGTGCGGTGACCGTGGACGGCGAGTTGGGGGTGATGCCCCAATTCGTGGGTCACGTGCGGGACGAGACCACCGTGCACGAACTCCTGGTGTCGGTCTCCCCCGCGGCGGTGCGCCGGGCCCACGCGGAGTTGGAGCGCGCGGAGGAGGCCATGATGGTCTCCGAGGACGAGAAGACCCAGATGCGCTACGCCGAGGCGATCGCCCGCTACGGGGACGTGGGTGGTTACGACGCCGAGGTGGTGTGGGACCAGTGCTGCGTGGCGGCCCTGGGCGTCCCCTATCCGAACTGCCGTTGGCGTCTGGTGCGCACTCTTTCGGGTGGCGAGCAAAAACGCCTGGTGATCGAGGCCCTGTTGCGTGGACCGGCGCCGGTGCTGTTGTTGGACGAGCCCGACAACTACCTGGACGTGCCGGGCAAGCGCTGGTTGGAGGAGGCTCTGCGCGCCACCCCCAAGACCGTCCTGTTCGTCTCGCACGACCGCGAACTCCTCAGCCGGGTCCCGGACCGGATCGTGACGGTGGAACTGGGCGCCGCGGGTAACGGCGCCTGGGTGCACGGGGGCGCGTTCGACACCTACCACCAGGCGCGGCGGGAACGGTTCGCCCGGCTGGAGGAGCTGCGTCGCCGCTGGGACGAGGAGCACGCCAAGCTCAAGGACCTGGTGTCGATGTACAAACAGAAGGCGGCCTACAACTCGGACATGGCCACCCGGTACCAGTCCGCGCGGACCCGGTTGCGCCGGTTCGAGGAGGCGGGCCCGCCCGAGCACTCGCCCCGAGAGCAGAACCTGCGGATGCGGTTGCGCGGCGGGCGGACCGGTAAGCGGGCCCTGGTGTGCCAAGGGCTGGAGCTGACCGGGCTGATGCGCCCCTTCGACCTGGAGGTCTGGTACGACGAGCGGGTCGCGGTGCTGGGTTCCAACGGTTCGGGCAAGTCGCACTTTTTGCGACTGCTGGCCGGTGGTGGCGACGACCCCGCGTCTTCTCTGGTTCCCGAGGAGGAACGCGCGCGGATCGCCCCCGTGCCGCACACCGGTCGGGCGCGGCTGGGCGCCCGCGTACTGCCGGGATGGTTCGCCCAGACCCATGAACATCCGGAGTTCGTCGGGCGCACGCTGTTGGAGATCCTGCACAACGGTGAGGGGACCCGTAAGGGGGTACCTCGCGAGGAGGCCGGGCGGGTCTTGGACCGTTACGAGCTGGCGATGAGCGCGGAGCAGACCTTCGACACGCTCTCCGGTGGTCAACAGGCGCGGTTCCAGGTATTGCTGTTGGAGTTGTCCGGGGCCACGATGCTGTTGCTGGACGAGCCCACCGACAACCTGGACGTGGTCTCGGCGCAGGCCTTGGAGTCCGCGCTGGACGCCTACCGGGGCACGATCCTGGCGGTCACGCACGACCGGTGGTTCGCCCGAGGGTTCGACCGGTTCGTGGTGTTCGGCGCGGATGGGCGGGTCTACGAAGCGGACGAGCCGGTGTGGGACGAGGGCCGGGTGGAGCGGACCCGATAGGGGCGGGCTCGCCCTGGTGCGTCCCCCACCGTTGGACCCCGACCACGATGTGGGACCGGGCGCGTGTCGGTGCCGATCCGCCGCTTCGCCGACGGAAATACTGACCGCATGGAGATAGAGGGCTCACGTGTTCTGGTGGCGGGCGCGACGGGCGGACTCGGTAGAAGGATCAGCCGGGCCTTGAGCGACGAGGGCGCTCGACTCATGCTCGCCGGACGCGACGAAGAGTCTTTGGAGGCGCTCGCGTCGGAACTCGACGTATCGCACACCGCCACGTTCGACGCCATGGACACCGAGGGATGCGCCGCGCTCACCTCCCACGCGGCCAGGGAACTGGGCGGGCTCGACGCACTGGTCATCGCCTTCGGCACCGTGGCGTTCGGACCCGAGGCCGACGTCGAGGACTCGGTGGCCGAGCACATGTTCCAGATCAACACGCTGGCACCGATAGCGATGCTGCGCGCGGCCGAATCCGAACTGGAACAGGGCGGTACGGTGGCCGCGATCACGGCCGTGACCGCGGAGTACCCAACGGCGGGCATGGCGACCTACTCGGCGAGCAAGGCCGCCCTGTCGGCCTGGTTGCAGGCGATGCGGGCGGAGTACCGACGCAAGCACGTCCACGTTCTGGACATCCGCGCGCCCCACATGGACACCGGGCTCGCGCACCGTGCCCTGGCCGGTACCGCGCCACGGAACCTGCCCGAACCCTTTCCCATCGACGAGTTCGTCCAAGCCCTGGTGGAGGCTCTACGGTCCCAGGCCGAACACCTGGCGTTCGATCCACGGACCCGCCGGCTCGGTAAGGGATAGTTCGGACGGAGCGAGAAGGAGCCCTGTTCGGCACCGAGGACGAGGAATCGGGACGGGCAAGGGTCAGTCGACGGGGAACTCCAGCCGGACCTGGGACGAACACTCGGCCAAGCAACCACCGATCGCGAGTTTGCCGCCGATCGAGGCCCCGGGAAAGGACATGACCGCCTGGGTGGCGGTGTTGGCCGTCAACCGATAGGAACCCACCACCTCGTCGACGCGTTGCCGGGTGCCCTCGGGAGCGGTGTACGTCGCCCCGGGCAGGTCCAGGTCCACGTCGTCGACGGTGGTGAACTCGGCGGTGACGACCAGGGTGTCGTGGGTGATGCTCTGGTAGGCGGTGAGCAGGTGGGCGTCCACGCCCTCGGAACTGGCGGAGACCCCCTCGGCGGCCACCAGACGTTCGCCGGGGTCCTGACCATCGACGAGGAACCCGGTGAGCAGGCCGTCCTTGGCCGTGAAGTCGGTGTAGGAGGCACACACCCTCGACTCGCTCACACACATTCGGAAGCCGTCGTCGGTGGGTTCCACGGAAGCGTTGTCCAATGGTCCTCCCGTTTCGGCCCGGGCGGCCGCGACCTGGGCGTGGTGACGCAGGTAGGTGTGGGCGGTGGAGTCCTCCTCGGTGAGGGTGAGTCCGTCGCGCATCCCCTCGGGGTCGGCGGACCTGCTCAGCGCCATCATGTACTCGGTGGCCTCGGTCGCGTCGACGCTCTCCCCGGGGTCGGGTCTCTCCTCGTCCTCCACCTCGACCCGGCTCTGGGTCCTGGCGGTCCCCGTCGGTGCGTTGGGCTCGGGACCCGGTTCGGCGGAGGGCGCCTCGGTGGGGAGAGCCGTGGGCCCCGGGCCCTGGCGCATGGGGTCCTCCGGCGCCGGGAGCCCCTCGTTTCCAGCGCCGGTGGGCGTGGCCGGCGTTCCGACCGGTCCGCAGGCGGTGGCCACGAGCAACAGGACGGTGGCCATCATCGTCGTCGGTTTCGACATGTTCTGGCACCTCCTAGGACTGCCGATCCTAGGAGTGAATGCCATATATCGTCCGCTTTACGGCACCTTTGGGCGTTTTCTGACCCCGAAGTGGCCTGGACATGGCGCGGCCCGCCCCTGGGGTCAGGGACGGGCCGCTCACCTTCGAATCGTTCAGTCCTTGGGCCGCAGGATCACCGGGAACTCCTTGAGGCTGTTGGTGGACAGTGCCGCCACGACCTGAAGCTCCTCGTCCGCGACGGCGAGCCGCAGGTCGGGGAAACGCTCGAACAGCATCGGCAGGGTGATGTTCGCCTCCAAGCGCGAGAGCGGGGCTCCCGGACAAATGTGCGGACCATAGCCGAAACTGATGTGGCGGCCCTTGGTACGGGCGGGGTCGAAGACGTGCACGTCGTCGCCGAACTCGGCCCGGTCACGGGTGGCGGCGCCATAGTGCGTCAGCAGCGCCTCGCCCTTCTTGATGGTCTGCCCGGCCACCTCGACGTCCTCGGTGGCGAAACGGAACATCATGACGTTGTTGGGCGGGTCGAAGCGCAGCGTCTCCTCGATCACCTGCTCCCAGCCCAGCTCGCCCTTCTTGAGCCGTTCGTGCTGTTCGGGATGGTCGAGCAGGGCCCGGACCACGTTGGTGAGCAGGTTGACGGTGGTCTCATGGCCGGCCGCGACCACCGTCAGGAGGGTGACGATGACCTCCATGTCGCTGAGGCCGTCCTCGCTCTCCAACCCGGTCCGGAGCAGATCGGCGGTGAAGTCGTCGCACTCGTCCAGGTTCGCCTTCTTACGGGCGACGACGTCGGTGAAGAACTGGAAGAGATCGCCGTAGATCTCGATGTGCTCACCCGGCTCGGTGGTACCGGAGAACAGCTTGGCGTACATCCGACCGAGGTGGGCGTACTCGCCCTCCTCGATCCCGTACAGCTCACCGATGACGCCCATGGGCACCTTGAAGGTGAACGCGGACTTCAGGTCCTGCACCTGGTGGGCCTTGTCCTCCAACGTGTCCAGGTACCTGGCGGTGAGCCGTTCGATACGCGGACGCAACCGCTCCACCCGGCGAGCCGAGAAGGGGCCTGCGGTGAGGGAACGCAACCGGCGGTGCGCCTCCCCGTCCAAGGCGAGCATGTTGGTGCCGTCGGTGGGGATGGTCGCCATCAGCGGCCATTCCTCGGTCACCACCCCGTTCTGGAAGTCGGCCCAGTGGTCGACGCTCTTGACCAGGCGCGGATCGTTGAGGGTGAGGCGGCTGACCTCGTGGTGGGTGGTGGCCCACGCGATGACCCCGCCCGGGAGTTCGACCCGGGTGAGGGGACCCTCCTGGTAGAGGCGTTCCCGGTCGGCCTGCACGTCCTCGGGGACGGCGTGCAGAACCGGGAAGCCGTCGGCGTTGCGCTGTAGGGGACAGGACATCGGTGTTCTCCTAGGGGGTGCGGGGGGTGAAGGTGACGGGCAAGGCGGCGACTCCACGGACCCAAGGGGAAGGACGCCAACGGAGTTGGTCGGGGGCCACGGCCAGTTCGATGTCCGGCAGCCGATCGAGAAGGACCTCGATCCCCGTGGCCGCGATGATCTCGGCGACCTCCCGCGCCGCGTAGGGGCAACCGTGCTCGCCGTGGGAGAAGGACAGGTGGGCGTGGTTGGCGCGCTCACCCCGACCTCGAGCGGCGTGCGTGATCGGGTCCTGGTTGGCGGCCGCGAATCCGAGAAGGACCATGTCTCCTCGCCGAATGCGCCGCCCGCCGAGTTCGACGTCGTAGGCGGCGTAACGGCCGGCCTGGAGTTGGGAGGGCGAGTCCTCCCACAGGACCTCGTTGAGGGCCTCCCGCACACTGCTGCGGGCACCGGAGAAGGACGCGGCGAAACGCTCGTCGGTGAGCATCAGCCGTAGTGCGTTACCGATCCACTCGGTGGTGGTCTGATGGCCCCCGCCCAGAATCGCCAACAGCTCCGGAACGATCTCCTCGTCGGTGTAGCCGCGAGGGTCGGCCAACAGTCGAGAGACCACGTCCCTTCCCGGCAGCGCCCGTCGTCGGGTGACCAGTTCGGCCATGGCCGTGGCCAACTCCGTGTAGGCCGCCATCACGTCGGGCCCGGCGTCGAAGAGGGCCGACATGACCGGGGTGAGCCGTTCGCCCTTGTCGTCGTCCAGGCCGAGCATCCAGAACAGGACGAGGCCCGGTAGCCGATCCGCGAAGTGAGTGCGCAGGTCCACTTCAGAGGAACGGAAGGCGTCGATGAGGCGGTCGGCCGACCGTTCGGTGACCTTGGCCAGCTCGTGGGGATCGGCCACGCTCAGAGCCGCGTTGACCGCGCGGGCGCGCGATGCGTGGTCCTCCCCCTCCGCCGAGAGCATGTTGGGCAGGGGCATGACCACCGGAAGCAGCGGCCAGTCCTTGGGCACCCGGTCCCAGGCGTTCCAGCGACGGGGATCGCGGGCGAACACGCCGGGGGTGGTGAGGACGTGGTGGAGTTCGCGATAACCGATGGTCAGCCAGGCCGGGACGTCGCCCTCCAACAGGACCGGAACGACGGGGCCGTGTTCAGCGCGCATCCACCGGTAGAAAGCGGCCGGGTCGGATCGAAAAGTCGGGTCGTACAACCGAACGAGCTCGGCCATCTCGATCCTTTCGTAGCGGGGAACAGGATGAAGGGGAGGCCACGGCGTGCCCGACACCGAGACCAGGGCCGGGCACGCCGTGAGCCGTCAGGGGCGCAGGAGCACGGGCAACTCTTGGAGGCTGTTGACGATGATGGAGGGGTGGTTGCGCAGTTCCTCGGCGGGCACGGCCAAACGCAGGTCCGGGTAGCGCTCGAAGAGCATCGGCAGAGCGATCTGGCCCTCCATACGGGCCAGGGTGGCCCCGGGGCACACGTGGGGGCCGTAGCCGAAGGACATGTGACGTCCCTTGGAGCGGGTGAGGTCGAAGGTGTCCGGATGGGGAACCTCGCCGTGCTCGTCCCGGTCCCGGCTGATCGCCCCGTAGGAGACCATCAGCGCCTCACCCTTCTTGATCGTCACGTCACCGACCTCCACGTCCTCGGTGGCGAACCGGAAGATCATGTTGGAGGTGGGCGGGTCGAAGCGCAGCGTCTCCTCCACCACCGTGTCCCAGCCGACCTCGCCCCGCTTGACCAGATCGAACTGCTCCGGGTGGGTGAGCAGGGCGCGCACGGCGTTGCACAGCAGGTTGACGGTGGTCTCGTGGCCGGCCGCCACGGTGACCTGTAGGGTGCCGCGCACCTCCAGGTCGGTCAGGGCGTCGCCGTTCTCACCCGCCTGAAGCAGCTCGGTGGTCAGGTCCTCCCCCGGCTCGGCGCGCTTGGCGGCGACCATGTCGTCGTAGTAGCGCTCCAGGGTGGAGTAGACCTCCAAGAACTCCTCGGGAGGGGTGACCGAGGAGAAGAACTTCACGTACAGCTCGCTCAGGTAGCCGAACTCCGAGCGGTCCACCCCGTACAGTTCACCGATCACGTTCATCGGCAGTTGGAAGGCGAACCGCGACTTCAGGTCCAGGGGCTGATCCGCCTTGGGTTCCATGGCGTCGAGCAACTCGGTGGTCAGCTCATGGATACGCGGACGCAGGCGCTCGACGCTGCGGGCGGAGAAGGCCCGAGCGGTGAGCAGACGCAGCCGCCGGTGTTCGGCCCCGTCCGTGCCCAGCAGGTTGGTGGGAGTCGGCGGGATGGTGCTCAGCAGGGGCCAGGTCTGGGGGATACGTCCGCTCTGGAGGTCCTCCCAGTGGGCGACGTCCTTGACCAGGCGGGAATCGGTGAGCAGTTCACGGCCGGCTTCATGGTGGGTGACGGCCCACGCCCCCACCCCGCCGGGCAGTTCCACTCGGGTCAGGGGCCCGGCGGCGTACAGCTTCTCGCGTTCGGCGGGCAGGTCGGTGACGTAGGGATCCAGGACCACGGTCTCGGCGGAGCCGTGTCGAACGGGACAGGACATCAGTGAACTCCCAGAGGTGGTACGGGGGCGAATGTGACGGGCAGGGAGGCGACGCCGCGCATCCAAGGCGAGGGGCGCCAACACAGTTCTTCGGGTGCGATCGCCAGCTCGATGTCGGGCAGCCGATCCATGAGGACCTCGATGCCGGTCGTGGCGATGATCTCGGCGATCTCTTGAGCGGGATAGGGGCAGCGATGTCTTCCGTGGGAGAACGACAGGTGGGCGCGGTTACCGAGGGCTCCGCCCGGAGTCGCCACGGCGGGGTCGGTGTTGGCACCGGCCAAACCGAGCAAGAGCATGTCGCCCTTACGGACCAGACGTCCTGCCAGCTCCACGTCGCGGGTGGCGTAGCGTCCCAGGTTGACCTGAGTGGGGGTGTCGGCCCACAGAACCTCGTTGAGGGCCTCTTGCGCACTGCTGCGGGCACCCGAGAAGGAGGCCGCGAAGCGGTCATCGGTGAGCATCAGACGTAGTGCGTTGCCCAGCCATTCGCCGGTGGGCTGGTTCCCACCGCCCAAAAGGACGATCAGTTCGGGAACGGCCTCTTCGTCGGTGTAGCCCGCGGGGTGTTCCAGCAACCGCGAGACCACGTCGGAGGAGGGCGTGGCCCGACGTTGGGCGACCAGGTCGGCCATGACCGCCATGAGGGAGCGTTGCGCCTCCATGGCTTCGGGGCCACCATCGATCATGGTGGTCATCAGGGAGGCGGTCCGGTCCCCGCGCTCGTCGTCCAGCCCGTAGAGCCAACTCAGAACCAGGGCGGGCAGCCGGGCGGTGTAGGCCGGGCGCAGGTCCGTGCCGCTGGAGGCACAGAAGTCGTCGATGAGGCGGTCGGCCATCCGGGTGGTGACCGTTCGCAACTCATGCGGGTCGGTTCCGGCCAGGGCGTCGCTGACCGCGCCGGCCCGGCGACGGTGCTCTGCTCCCTCCGAGTACAGGACCGTGGGCAGTCGCATCACCATGGGCAGCATCGGCCAGTTCTCGGGGACCTTGTCCCAAGCGTTCCAGCGATGGGAGGAGCGTGCGAAGACATCGGGGTCGCTCAGCACGTGATGGAGTTCGCGATAACCGATGACCAGCCAGGCCGGCACGTCACCTTCCATCAGCACGGGCACCACCGGACCGTGCCGGGTCCGCATCCATTGGTAGAAGCCTTGGGGGTCGGTGTTGAAGCGTGGGTCGTACAACCGGACGGGATCGGCCATCTCGGTCCTTCCGATGGCGAGGATGGGGAAAGGGTCGGTCGTCCGGCCGTGGTGGTGACGGCCGGGTGCGGGGTCGGTCAGGGCCGCAACAGGATGGGGAACTCCTTGAGGCTGTTGACGATGAGGGCGGCCTCGTTCTCCAGTGACGCGTCGGGCACCGCCAGGCGCAGGTCGGGGAAGCGCTGAACAACCTCGACAGGACGATGTTCGCCTCCATCCGTGCCAGCGGGGCGCCCGGGCAGACGTGCGGCCCGTAGCCGAAGGTGATGTGGCGGCCCTTGGTGCGGGCCGGGTCGAACACGTGCGGATCGTCACCGTGTTCGGCACGGTCCTTGGTGATCGCGCCGTAGTGCGTGACCAGGGCGTCGCCCTTGTTGATGGTCACGCCCCCGACGGAGACGTCCTCGGTGGCGAACCGGAACAGGATCGCGTTGTTGGGCGCGTCGTAGCGCAGGGTCTCCTCGATCACCTGTTCCCAGCTCAGCTCGCCCTTCTTGAGCCGCGCGTGCTGCTCGGGATGGTTGAGCAGGGCTCGGATGACGTTGTTGATGAGGTTGACGGTGGTCTCGTGTCCGGCGGCCATCACCATCAGGAGCGTGATGATCACCTCCGCCTCGGTGAGCGGGTCCTCACCCTCCTCGGTGGACTTGAGCAGGTCGGTCGTGAAGTCGTCGTGTTCACCGGGCTCCGCCTTCTTGCGAGCGACCAGTTCGGTGAAGAAGGCGTGGAGTTCGGCGTAGATCCGTAGGTGCTCGCCCGGTTCGGTGTCGACGAAGAAGAGGCGGGCGTACAGGTCGCCCAGCTCGTCGTACTCCTCCTTGGCCACTCCGTAGAGTTCACCGATGACGGTGATCGGTACCCGGAAGGAGAACTCCCGTTTCAGGTCCAGGGGCTCGCTCGCACGGTCCTCCAAGGCGTCCAGGTGCTCGTCGGTGATCCGCTCGATGCGCGGACGCAGGCGCTCGATCCGACGGGCCGAGAAGGGATGTGCGGTCAATCCGCGCATCCGTCGATGCGGAGCACCGTCCAGGCCGAGCATGTTGATGCCGTCCCAGGTCAGCACACCCATGTAGGGCCAGTCCTTGGAGACCTCGCCGTTCTTGTAGTCGGCCCACTGCTCGGGGTCCTTGACGAAACGCTGGTCGTTGAGCAGGGCCTTGGACACCGCGTGGTGGGTGCAGGCCCAGGCCCGGACACCGCCCGGCAGCTCCACCGGGGTGATGGGTCCTTGCCGGTAGAGCTCTTCCCGGTGGGCCTGGATGTCGTCGGGGTAGGGATCGAGGAAGGGGACCTCGGCGTCGTGGAGACCGCGCATGGGGCAGGACATCGGGATCCTCCTAGGGGGACATGGGGGTGAAGGTGACCGGCAAGGAGACGACCCCCCGCGCCCAAGGGGACGGACGCCAGCGCACCTGATCCGCGTCGATGGCCAGTTCGATGTCGGGGAGGCGGTCGAGCAGCACTTCGATGCCGGTGGTCGCGATGAGTTCGGCGATGCCCTGCGCCGCGTGGGGGCAGGCGTGCTTGCCGTGGGAGAAGGACAGGTGCGCGTGGTTGGCACCCATTCCTTGGGGCTGGGAACCGCGCACTCGGGGGTCACGGTTGGCGGCGCCGTAGCCGAGCATGACCATGTCCCCCTCGCGGATGTGACGTCCTCCCAACTCCACGTCGTGGGCGGCGAAGCGCCCCGGGTTGAGCTGGGAGGGCGAGTCCTCCCACAGAACCTCGGCCAAGGCGTCGCGCACACTGCTGCGCGCGCCGGAGAAGGAGGCCGAGAAACGCTCTTCGGTAAGCATCAGGCGCAGCGCGTTACCGATCCACTCGCTGGTGGTTCGGTCACCGCCGCCCAGGATCCCCATGAGTTCGGCGATGAGTTGTTCGTCGGTGTAGCCGATCGGGTCCGCGGCCAGGCGTGAGATGACGTCGGCGCCGGGCCGGGCCCTGCGGTCGACGATGGCGGCGCCGAAACGGGCGGTGAGCTCGGTGTAGGCCTCGAAGACCTCCGGTCCCGTGGAGTCGAAGATGACGCTCATCGCCTTGGCGAGCACCTCGATCTCCGCGTCGTCGAATCCGTAGATCCGACCCAGGACCAGGCTCGGTAACCTTCCGGCGTACCGGGTGCGCAGCTCGGCGCGGCCATCGCCACAAAAGCCGTCGATGAGACGGTCGGCGAAGCGGGTGACGAACGTCCTGAGCTCGTGCGGGTCCACGGCCTCGAGCGCGTTGTGGACCGCGGTGGAACGACGTCGGTGGTCCTCCCCTTCGGCGAAGAGCATGCTGGGCATCGGGGCCAGGGCCATCTGTAGCGGCGATTCCTTGGGAAGGCGCTCCCAACCGTTCCAGCGCGTGGAGCTGCGCGCGTACACGGCGGGCGAGCCGAGCACGTGGTGCAGTTCCCGGTAGCCGATGACCATCCAGGCGAAGACGCCCTCTTCCAGCTGAACGGGCACGACGGGGCCGTACTCGTGGTGCATCCACGCGTGGAGGGCGGCCAGGTCGGTGGTGGAGGCGATGTCCGACAAGGGGAGGGGCTGAGTGTTGTTCACGGTCATCCTTGGCTGGGGGGGTGATGATCGTTCCGAACGGGTCACGGGGCCTGTGCGAGCACCAGGGACCGGATGTGTTCCACCAGTTCGATGAGGACACGTTTGGCGGAATCCCTGTCCCGGGCGTCACAGCGGGTGAGGGGGACGGCCGGGTCCAGGTCCAGGGCCGCGCGTACCTCGCTCAGGGAGTACTCGGCCTCGCCGAAGTCGTTGTGCGCCACCACGAACGGAGTGCCTTGGGCCTCCAAGCGGTCGATGGCGTAGAAGCAGTCGGCCAGGCGACGGGTGTCGACCAGGACCACCGCTCCCAGGGCTCCGGTGAACAGACGGTCCCACAGGAACCAGAAGCGTTCCTGGCCGGGGGCGCCGAACAGGTACAGCACCGAGGTCGCGTCCAGGGTGATCCGCCCGAAGTCGAACGCGACGGTGGTGGTGGTCTTGGCCTCCACTCCCTGGAGGTCGTCGACACCCACCCCGGCCTGGGTCATGTTCTCCTCGGTGGTGAGCGGCCGGATCTCACTGACCGAACGCACCATGGTGGTCTTGCCGACTCCGAACCCTCCGACCACGGCGATCTTCAGGGCCTGGGCGACACTGTCGGGGAGCGGGGAGGTCGGTGATCCGGTTTGCTCCGTGGCGGGGGATTCAGAGGTTGTGGAGTGCAACGAGCACCTTCTCCAACACTTCCGGGGAGGCGAGTGGATACGCCGGTGAGGCGGGGGCCGGGTGACGCGCGGTCACCCGGCCGGTGTCGATGAGATCGGTGAGCAGGATGCGCACGACCGTCACGGGCAGGCCCAGGTGGGCGGCGATCTCGACCACCGACAGCGGGCCGGCGCACAGGTTCAGGATCCGGGCGTGCTCGGACTGCATCCCGGGGGTGGGCGCGCTCTCGGCCACGATGAGGGTGACCGCGTCCAGGTTCTGGTCCGCGCCACCACTACGTCCGGAAGTGATGACGTAGAGCCGGTCCGGGCCCTCCCGTCGGTGCGAGAGACTCATACCGTCTGTGCCCGGGTCGGGGTGGCCAGGTGCTCGCCCATCTGCTCGACCAATTCGTTCATGTTGTGTCCGACCAGCCCGGGGTCGGCCTCGCTGTCGGTGATGACGGCGAGGTGGGCGCCGTGTCCCGCCTCCACGATGAACAGCAGACCGCCGTAGAACTCCGTCATCGCCTGACGGACCCCTCCGGCACCGTCGCCGAACTCCATCGAGGCGCTGTGCGCCAGGCTCTGCACACCAGCGGCGATGGCCGCGAGGTGGTCGGCGCTGTCGATTCCCAGCCCGGAGGTGTGGCAGAGCTTGAGCCCGTCCCGGGACAACACCAACGCGTGGCGGGTGCTCGGGGTGCGTTCCAACAGGCTTTCGAGCAGCCAGGTCAGCGTCTTGAGATCCATCAGGTGTCCTTCGATGAGTCGGTCGGTCGTCCCTGGCCGCGCACAGCCGATCGGAAGGCGCCGAATCCCCGCACCGGAGTGGCGGGGGCGCTATCGGTGGCCGTGGTGGGGCGGGTGCGCTCGACCGCGGCGAGGGCACGGCCACGGCGACGTTGAGGTAGTCCGTTGTCGAGCCGGGGCTCGGGCTCGTCGGAGGTGGAAGCGACGGATTCGGTGGAGATCGGTTCGGCGGAGGTGGGGACGGTGTCGGAGCGATTCGGTTCGACGGGCCTTTGCACGGGGGCCGCCTCGGGCGCGGAGGCGGCCTTGACCGCGGCCACCGATGACGAGGGCTCGGCGGGCATCGGTTTGATGAGGTTCTGCGGCAAGAGCATGACCACGGCGGTGCCCCCTCGGGAAGAGGAGCGGAAGGAGACCGTCAGGCCGTAGCGACGGGCGAGCCGTCCGACGACCGGCAGGCCCAGGCGGGTCCCCGAGATCGCGGCGATGTCCAATCCGCCCTCCACGGCCCGGCGGGCTCGACCCAGGGCCTCCTCCCCCATCACCAGTCCGCCGTCCTCGACCATGATGGTCAGACCGGCTTGGACCTCCTCCACGTGAACGTGGACCTCGGCTGTGGGCGGGGAGAACTTGGCGGCGTTGTCCAAGATCTCCGCCAAGGCGTGGATGACGCCTTCGGCGGCGAATCCGGCCACCGTCTGTTGGGGGACTCCGTGGGTACGCACACGCTGGTAGGCGCCGATTCGCCCCATCGCTCCGCGCAGGATGCTCTCCACCGGGATGGAACGGCTCCAGCGACGACCGGAGCGGGCCCCGGTGAGAACGGCGATGCTGTCGGCCACACGGCCGGTCTGGGCGGTGATGTGGTCCAGGTGCATGAGGTCACCGAGGACGTCTTCAGCACCGCCGGCCCCGTCACCGTGACGTTCCTGCATCCGCCGTAGGTCGGCGAGCATCGTGGTGGTCAGGGCTTGGACCCGTCCCGCGGCGGTGGCGCAGGCGGCCATGGCCGCGGAGCGCCGACGTTCGGCCGTGGATATCTCGTCGGCGACCACCCGAAGCACCGCGGCGGAGCCGGGGCTCTGGGGAAGGTCGATCCGGTGCAGAGCGGTCTGCGCGGAATCGCCCTGGCTCAGGTGGTGGATCAGTCGGGGCAGGTGTTGATCGGCCAGGGTGGCCGTCTCGATATGGGCCCGTTCCGCCCGAGCGCGGGCCTCTTCGGCCCGAGCGTGCAGTTCGGCCACGCGTCGGTCCCGACCGGCCAGGGCGGCCAAGAACAGGATTCCGGAGACGAGGCCCAGGCCGGCCGCGAGCAGGGCGGGGAGCAGACCTTCGGGATGGGTGACCCATAACGCCCACAGCCAGAAGGGGAGGGGGAGGATCAGGAGGGGGAGCCATCGCAGGAGGGTGGATCTTGGCGATGGGGTTCCGCTGGATCGGGGGGGTTCAGCAGTCATCAGGCTCCACGTCCGGCGTGTCTTACTTTGTTCGCACGCTGCGGGCACGCCCGGGGTTTCCGAGTTCCACGTGCGAGGGGGGGTGTGGAAAGGCCGGAGAAACCACTCCATCTGCCTTTTCCGTCACACAGCGAGCAAACTTACCACCAACTCCATCCGAAGCACATGCCGCGACAATGAACAGTGAATTACCTCGATTCGGACATTCAGATCTTTTGCACGCAAGGCACTACCACGCCTCGACACCCAGTGGGAAGCCGGACGAATTCCACGGGTCGACAATGCGCGCAAGCCATCCACACATATGGTGATCAGCGTCGACATCCGAGGCCTCAGAACACGCGAAAACGGTGACGGGCAAGCCTTCCCACCCCACACCCTCTCCATTTTTTCGAGACTGAGTTCCAAAAGGGTTCACATCCCACCCAAGACCGAAAATCCCAGGAATGTGACCCACGGCACCCCGGACGGTGAAGGCCCGAGCCACCACACCCCCTTGGATCGACACTCGGAACCACCCACCGACACCCCTATAGTGGTGCAGGTCACAGGAATCGAGATGTGGCTCGGTACCCTCGTCCCAACGCACACGCGGGCTTCTCTCCCCCACCTGGGTGGTTCGACCTCGGGTCAGTGGGGAATCTTGACGTGGATCGATGTGTTACACCCCGCGAGACCGCACAAGCGCCTGGAGGCACCCACACGATGGCCGAGCGAGCACTTCGCGGCACCCGGCTCGGGGCGACGAGCTACGAGAACGACCGCAACACCGACCTGGCTCCCCGCCAAGAGGTCACCTACGACTGCACGCGGGGACACCGTTTCTCGGTCACCTTCGCGACCGAGGCGGAGATCCCCGCCGAATGGGAATGCCGTTTCTGTGGCGACCGCGCCCTTCGCCGGGATGGCGGTGGCGAGGAGCCCAAGAGCACCAAGCCGGTGCGCACCCACTGGGACATGCTGCTGGAGCGCCGGAGCATGGAGGACCTCGAGGAGGTCCTCGCCGAACGACTGGAACTGCTTCGCGCGCGCCGCCGCGAAGAGGCGGCCAAGGTCGAGGAGATCAGCAAGCAGCGGCAGAGCGCCTGACACGACGACACGGGGGCGGCGAACTTCGGGTTCACCGTCCCCGTCGTCGTGCTCCTAACCCTGTTCGCCGAAGGGGTCCCGAGTGATACCCACCAGTTCCTTGACCGACCCGATCACCCGGGTGGGGCGGTAGGGGAACTGTTCGGCGGTCTCCCGCCCTGAGATACCCGAAAGCACCAGCACGGTCTGCAAGCCCGCCTCCAGACCACTGAGCACGTCGGTGTCCATCCGATCGCCGACCATCAGGGTGTTCTCCGAGTGCGCGCCGATCCGGCGCAGGGCCGAACGCATCATCAGCGGGTTGGGCTTGCCCACGAAGTAGGGGCGTCGGCCCGTCGCCTTCTCGATCAACGCGGCCACCGCGCCGGTGGCGGGCAGTGGCCCCTCGGCGCTGGGACCGGTCTCGTCGGGGTTCGTGGCGATGAAGCGGGCACCGTCGCGCACCAGGCGGATGGCCCGGGTGATGGCTTCGAAGCTGTAGGTGCGGGTCTCCCCCAACACCACGTAGTCGGGATCGCGTTCGGTCATCACGTAGCCGACGTTGTGCAGCGCGGTGGTCAGGCCGGACTCCCCCACCACGTAGGCTGAACCCCCGGGGCGCTGGGTCTGTAGGAACTGGGCGGTGGCCAGCGCGGAGGTCCAGATGGCCTCCTCCGGGATGTCCAGCCCCGTGTTGAGCAGGCGGGCACGCAGGTCACGCGGCGTGTAGATGGAGTTGTTCGTCAACACCATGAAGGGTGTCCCCTGCTCACGCAGCTCCGCGATGAGCTCGTCCGCTCCGGGGATCAGGTGCTCCTCGCGTACGAGCACGCCGTCCATGTCGAAAAGGTAGTTCCACTCGTTGCTCACGAGCACCATTGTGCCGACGCGGCGGCGGAGAAACCATTCCTACCGTCGGGTAGCCGTCCTTGGACGGATAGACGATGCTCACACCACGACGTGTGCGAGGGCTCAGATCGGAGGCCAGGGGACCGAGGGCCAGTCGGGGGCCGGATAGGGGTGGATGCGATGCTGGATGAGCAGGTCCACCCGACTTCGGAGGGCGTAGACCTCCGGGCCGGTCAGATGGCGGACCAACTCCACCGACAGGGGGTCCAGCTCGTCCCGCAGGCGTGCCCGCAGCCGGGTCAGGGCCTCCATGGCCTCCTCCGTCAGGGGCAGCCCTTGCCACTGCCACAGGACGGTGCGCAGCTTGTAGTCCTCGGCGAAGGACACACCGTGGTCACAGCCGTACAGGTGCCCGCCGGGCGCGGGCAACAGGTGCCCGATCTTGCGATCGGAGTTGTTGATCACCGCGTCCAGTACCGCCATACGGCGCAAGCCCTCGTGCTCGGTCTCCTTGGACAGCGCGACCAGGTCGACGGTGCTGTCGCCGTGCACCCACAATTGCACCATGCCCTCCCCGTAGGGGCCGTCACGATGGACGGTGGGAGGCACCACGGACCAGCCCAACGCTTCGGAGACGGCGTAGGCCGACACCTCGCGCCCGGCCAGGGTGCCATCGGGAAAGTCCCACAGGGGGCGCTCCCCCGCCACGGGTTTGTAGACGCAGGCCGCCGAACGGCTGCCGTCGGAGATCGTGCAGTACAGGGTGGTGTTGGAGGCGACGGTCAGGCGTCCCTCCACGCTCAGAACGCCCTCGCGCAATAGGTCCGGGCCTTGGGCGGGGTCGATTCCGCCGAAGTCGGCCGGGCCGGGGCGTCCCACGATGGGAGGCCCTCCGGTGGTGTCGTCGGTGTTCAAGGTCAAACGAGGCGATCCGGGCGGTAGCCGTTCTGGCGAGCGCAGATGTGACCGGCCGGGTCCAAGGGACGTCCGCACAGTGGACAGTCGGGGCGGCCCGCGGAGACGACCTTCAGGGCCCGTTCGGCGAAGGCGCGCGCCTCGCCCGGAGTGAGGTAGACGCGCAGGACGTCACGGTGGGCGGGTGCCTCCTCCGCGAAGACCTCCAGTTCCTCCTCGTCGTCTTCGAGCAGCTCCTCGGCCACGCCCTCGTCGACCTCCTGGGCCTCGATGATGACGCGGGCGGCCTCGGCGTCCCAGGCCAAGGCGAGCGTACCGACCCGGAAGTCCTCTTCGATGGGCTGTTCCAGGGGGCCCTCGTCCTCTGGGGCGGACTCATCACCAGGAGGAGCGCCGAAACGGCGGTGTACCTCTTCCAACAGCTCCTCGATACGGGTGGCCAAGGCCTCCACCTGAGCCTTCTCCAGCACGACGCTGGTGATGCGACCTTCGCCCACGGCCTGGAGGAAGAAGGTGCGGTCACCAGGCTGGCCCACGGTCCCCGCGATGAACCGTTCCGGTGGGTTGAACTGAAAGACGGGCATGATTTCACCTTAGAGGATAACGGCGCCTCAGGACGATTCCCCGAACCCTTCCCGAGGGTACGAGGAGTGGGCACCACCGTGGCGTGTCCGTCCTCGCCCTTCGTGTGCGGGCCGGGCACTCGACCGATTCCGGTCACAAGGCCCTCCACTTCCGGCGAGGGAAATCAGGGACCGAATTCGCCGCTCATCGTCCCGTGCCTCGAAGGTGCGCGTTCCTTTTCGGTGCGGTGAAAGAGGTCTTCTCCGCCGTGGTCACGGCGTGGCCGAAGCACCGGCACCACCCCCCACCGGGGCGTCGCCCTCGGCCTCCGCGGCGGTGGGCAGCGCTCCGGCCAAGGATCGACCGGTGTCGTTGAGTCCATTGAGGAAGGGTCGGGTCCGGGTGTAGGTGATGGAGGTGACCGAACAGGGATCCACCCGCAGGCGTTGGAACAGATCCAGGTGCATACCGAGGGCGTCGGCGACGATCGCCTTGATGACGTCACCGTGGCCGCACACCACGTACACCGGCGGTTCCTGGACGGCTTCTCGCAGAAGCCGTCGGTTCCAGTCCCGGACGGCCTCCACCGCTCGGGCGGAGGCGGCGGCCAACGATTCCCCACCGGGGAAGCGGGCCGCACTGGGGTGATCCTGGACGACCCGCCAGAGGGGTTCGGTGGCCAGGTCCGTCAAGGAGCGCCCGGTCCAGCTGCCGTAGTCGCACTCGACGAAGCGCTCGTCCGTCGTGATGGGAACGTCGAGCCGCTCCGAGAGGGCCTCGGCGGTCTCCTGACAGCGTTCGAGGGGGCTACAGACCAAGGCCGCGGGGGCGAGCCCTTCCAACCGGCTCGCCAAGTGGGCGGCCTGGCTCCGGCCGGTGTCGTTGAGGTACACGCCCGGCGCGCGCCCGGCCAACCGGGGTCCGGTGGCGTCGGTCATGCCGTGTCGTACGAGAAGGAGGGTGATCGCCTCGGGCCGTGTGTCCTTGGGGTCAGCCGGTGTCGCCATGGCTCCAGGGTAGGGCTCGCCGAGGACGTCCGCCGGGACCGGCCCGCTCGGGCCGGTCCCGGCTCGGTCAGGCGACCCCGGCTCCGCCCGCCGGGGAGAGGACACCGTGGTAGACGAGGACGAGGAGGAGTACGCCCAGGGCGATGCGGTAGTACACGAACGGCATGAAGCTGTTGGTGGAGATGAACCTCATCAACCAGGCGATGACGATGTAGCCGACCACGAACGCCACCAGGGTGCCGACGATGGTGGCGCCCCAGCCGGCGTACTCGTTACCGCCGATGTCGAGCATCTTGTACAGGCCCGAGGCGAACACCGCCGGCAGGGCGAGCAGGAACGCGAACTCGGCGGCGGCCGGTCGGGTGAAGCCCAACATGCGACCACCGGTGATGGTGGCTCCGGAGCGGGAGACCCCGGGGATGAGCGCCAGGGTCTGGAACAGACCGAAGGTGAGGCCGCGCTTGAGGTTCAGGTCCTCGATCTCGTTCCGTCGACGGGCCATGCGGTCGATGACGCCGAGGAGGACGCCGAAGATGATGAGGTTGAGCGCGATCAGCCGCAGGTCGCGGAAAACGCCCTCGATCTGGTCCTCCAAGAGCAGGCCCAGTACACCGATCGGGATCGTACCGATGATGATGTACCAACCCATGCGGGCGTTGATGTCACCGCGCAGGTCCTTGTCGACCAGTGATCCGCACCACGTGGAGACGATGGCCCAGATGCGTGCGCGGAAGTAGAGGACCACCGCGAGTTCGGTGCCGATCTGGCTGACGGCGGTGAAGGCCGCACCCGGATCCGGCCAGTCGAAGAACGCCGCGAAGACGCGCAGGTGGGCGCTGGAGGAAATGGGGAGGAACTCGGTGAGCCCTTGGATGAGGCCGAGAACGACCGCCTCGAAGATGGACACTCGGTACGGACTTTCGTTTCAGGGGTGGCCGTGGACAGGCGCGGGAACGGGGTCTTACGGGCAAGGTCCGGCCGGACCGCGTCATGACCGGCACCCGCCCCTGACTCCGGCCCGGACCGCGATGACGCTACGCGGCCAAGATGTCCCCCCGACCTACGCCCGGTCAACCACCGGTGTCCGGCGCCCCACGGGAACCTGTCCGTATCGTCACGGAACGGCCGAGGGGTGGTCCCCACCCCGAAAAGGGGTGCCACGAACACGTACCCGCACCGGGCGCGGACGAACACGGTAATCTCCGCCGCATGGAACAGCGACAGGTGGGCAGATCAGGCCTTTGGGTCTCTCGTACCGCTCTGGGCACGATGACCTGGGGAAAGGACACCTCCGAGGAAGAGGCCGGGCAACAGCTCACCGCGTTCGTGGACGCGGGCGGCACCCTCGTGGACACCGCGGACATCTACACGGGTGGGCAGGGTGAGCGGATCCTGGGCCGCCTGCTGCGAGGTGCGATGCGCCGCGAGGACTTGGTGGTGGCCACCAAGAGCGGGCACACCCCCGAGGGTTACCGGCCGGTGGACGGGTCCCGACGGCACCTTCTGGCCTCGTTGGACGCCTCTCTGCGTCGTTTGCAGACCGATTACGTCGACTTGTGGCAGCTGCACGTGTTCGACCCGCACACCCCGCCGGAGGAGACCCTGGACGCGATGGAGACGGCGGTGACCTCCGGAAAGGCTCGTTACGTGGGTACCGGGGACCTACAGGCCTGGCAGTTCGCCACCCTGGCGACCTGGCAGCGGGCTCGACCGAACCGGGCGCCGTTGGTGAGCGCGGGCACCGAGTACTCGCTGCTCAACCGTGGCGCCGATCGTGCGCTGCGGCCCGCGGTCGCGGCCGCCGACGCACACGTGATCGCCTGGTCTCCGTTGGGCCGGGGCGTGCTCAGCGCCAAGTATCGCAACGGGGTCCCCTCGGACTCACGAGCGGCCTTCCCGCACATGGCGCCCTATGTGGAGCCCTACCTGGACGATCGCAGTCGCCGGGTGGTGGAGTCGGTGTGCACCGCCGCCGAGGGACTGGGCGTGTCACCGCTGGCGGTCGCCCTGAGCTGGGCACGTGACCAGCAGGGGGTGGCGGCCGCGGTGGTGGGGCCGCGCACCCTGGCCCAGTTGCAGGAGATCTTGTCGGTGGAGAGCGTGGAACTGCCGCCCAAGATCCGGGACGCCTTGGACGACGCCACCTCGGGGTCGGGCCATTGAGCCCATGGTGGATCAGGCGGTGGCGGGCGGGATCGGAAAGTTCTGGTCGAAGAGCTCCTCGGGGTCGTACTCGGCCTTGAGCGCGCGCAGCCGCTTCAGGGTGGGTTCGGGGAAGGCCTGGGACAGCACGTGGGGACCGGTCCGGGTGTCGAAGCTCAGGTACATTCCCTGGAGTTCGTCCTCCAGTGCCGACCAGCGTCGGTCCAAGGGCTCCGCCCTTCCGCCCAGTGCCGCCAGTGAGAAGTGCGCCGAACGGTGGGCGTAGGCGGTGGCGTCGGGCGCGACGTCGTTGACGGCCCCGCCCACCTGGCGTAGTTGGGTGAAGTAGGAGTCGCCGGAGGCGACCATCCCGGCGATGATCTCGGCCGTGGTGTCACCGATGGCGCCCAGCAGACCGGAGCGGGAGACCGGGACGCCGTGGCCACCATGCGGTCCCTGGTGCGGGACCAACAGTGCCGGGTAGGGCGCCAGTTGGGCGCCCTGGTCCAGGACGGGGCCGGCCTTGAGGAAGGGTTCGAGCGCGGTGACGGCCACGTCGGTGTCCTCTCCGGCGTAGACCACCATCGCCTGGGCCACGGCGCCCTGGCCCATCCGGCCCGCTCCCAGGGTGAGGAAGGCGGTGACCTCACGTGGGGCGGCGATGGCGATCTCACTCCAGGTGCGCAGGAAGGCGCCGGTGGCGGAGGCGTCGTAGGCGAACCGACCGAGTACCACGTTGCCCACGTGGGCGGCTTCGACCTCCACCGAGGTGACCACGCCCAGGTTGGCGCCGGCACCGCGCAGGCCCCAGAAGAGTTCGGGGTGGTGGTCGGCGTCCACCCGCAGGAGTCGGCCGTCCGCGGTGACCACTTCGGCGGCGATCACACGGTCGATGGTGAGTCCGTGGGAGCGGGACATGTAGCCGATGCCGCCGGGGGTGGCGATACCGCCCACCCCCACTCCCCCATGGTCACCGGAACTGATCGCCAGTCCGTGAACGGCGAGGAGGTCGGCGACCTCGCCCCAACGGGCACCGGCTCCGAGTCGGACCAGGCCGGCGTCGGCGTCCAAGACCTCGATGCCGTTCATTCGTCCCAGGTCGATGATCACCCCGCCATCGCTGGTGGAGGTTCCGCTGATGCCATGGCCACCGGAGCGCACGTTCAAGGGGGCGTCCTGTTCCTTGGCGTAGGTCAGGGCCTGGGCCACCTGCTCGGGTTCGGTCGGGCGCAGGACCAACCCGGGTCGGCCGTGCTGCATGTAGCCGTGGCGCAGGCCCTTGTAGGCCTTGTCACCGGGTTCGACCGCACTCTCGCGCAGGGTGGCGGGGACGGCGTCGTAGTCGATACCGAGGCGGCGTGCGGCCAGGGCGACCGCCGGGCGAGCGGGGCCGGTGGGGGTACCGGCGGCGGCGCGTTCACGATCGACCGCCTCGCGTAGGGCGGGAGCGACCTCTTGGCCGAAGATGTCGATGCTTCGAGGGTCGTCGGTGCCCAGGATGAAGGTGGCCACCCCGTTCTCCAGGGCCAGGGGCAGGAGTTGTTCGATCCACTGTTCGGGCGGCCCTTGGAGGAATCCGCGGTTCATGGGGGCGAAGGCGCCGTTGATGTTGAACAACCGGCGGATCTGTCGAGGATGGCGCCCGGCCGCCTCGGCGGG
>NZ_ANBD01000157.1 GCF_000341005.1 Nocardiopsis alkaliphila YIM 80379
CGGGGTCGAGGTAGCCCAGGCTCGGCAACCAACCGTCGGCCTTGGCTCCGACCAGGCGGAGCATTCGGGGTTTGTAGGCGCCCAGCCAGATATCGACGTCGTGGCGGGGAGCGGGGCCGCGCCGCATACCGTGGACGGAGTAGTGCTCGCCGTTGGCTCGCACACCGCCGCGCTCATCGGTGTCCCAGGTGGCGCGGATGATGTCGATGGCCTCGGAGAGGGCGTCGACGGCCTGTCCGGGGGTGCGACGGCCACCGCCCATGCCATGGATGCCGTCCCAGAAGGCGCCGGCGCCCAACCCCAGTTCGAAACGGCCCTTGGAGAGCAGGTCCAGACTCGCGGCGGAACGGGCCAGGACCGCCGGGGGCCGCAAGGGGAGGTTGAGGACGTTGCCGGCCACGCGAAGGCGTTCGGTTCGTGCGGCGACCCAGCTCAGCAGAGTCCAGGTGTCGAGGAAGTCCGGGTTGTAGGGGTGGTCCTGGAAGGAGGCCAGGTCCAGGCCGGCGGTCTCGGTGAGTTCGGCGAGTCCGACGGCGCGTTCGGGGTCCTGAGCGGTCGGTGTGATGAAGGTACCGAACTCCAGGCGATGGCCGTAGTCGGTCATGGGTGGCTCCTCGGGCACGAACGGATACCTGAATCATTTGTACGGCAAACGATGTTTTTCACAACTTATCTGATGAGAAAACTGTTCCTGGTAACGTGGGGCCATGAGCCCCACCACCCCGGCCGACGTCTTCGACCACAACCTGGGCTGGTCCCTGGCCGTACTGCTCCGCCGCTGGCACGAGCACGTGGAGAGGGCGCTGGCCGAACTGCCGCACGGCAGCCGCGGTTACCACGTGCTCTGCGCCACCATCGGCTCCGAACCTCCCACCCAGGCCGGCCTCGCCGAACGATTGCTCATCGACCGCAGTGTCATGACCTATCTGCTCGACGACCTGGAGGCCGCCGACCTGGTCCGCAGGCGGGTCGACCCGCGCGATCGTCGGGCGCGCCGGGTGTGCATCACCGACCATGGCCAGGTGGTCTTGGCACAGGCCCGTTCCCTGGTCGACCACGTGGAGGAACGGCTCTTGGGCGGACTTCCTCCCCAACAGCGCGCCCTGTTCCGCTCCGCCGCGAGCGACGCTGCCATCGCCGTGCAACGCGCCGCCCCCGACATCGACCCTTGCGAGGCGGTTCTCCAGGTGACCGGCCGAGCCGAGGAGGCCGAAGCCGGCTGAGGGGTTTTCCGGTCGCCGTCTCGGGCACCGGTGTCAAGCTCCTGGCCGGGGCCGGTCGGCGCCACGCCGAACCGTCGTCATGAGTCGATAGGCTCGCCCGGAACCCACCCACCACCTGACGAGGGGAACCGGTGTCCGAGGCCGTCGAGAAGGTCAGTGCCGTCCTTGACCGGATGGGTGCCCCGAGCACCCTCGCACCACGCCTGGCGTCCGTGCTGGGCCCACAGCCCGCCGCCGCGTTGGAAGCCGACCCCTGGCTCCTGCTACGTCTGCCGGGGGTGAGCCTGGAGCAGGCCGACTACTGTGCCCGCCGTCACCTGGGTGAGGCGGCCCGGCCCGACGATCCACGCCGCCTGGCCGCCCTGGTCCGGCACACCCTGCGCACCGCCGCCGGACGCGGACACACCACCGTGGAGGAGAAGCGTCTGGCCACGGTGGTCAAGAAGCTGGGCATAACCGACCCGATGGCCGCCTTGGAGGCCGCCGTGGCGGCCGAACAGGTCGTCCTGTTCGAGAGCACCGACGAGTCCGACGACGACTTCGACTTCACCGAGGGCGGTGTTCCCGATCCGCCCGACCCCGAGCGCTTCTACGCCCTGCCCGACGTCGGCCACGCCGAACAGCGGCTGGGCGCACAACTGGCCCGGTTGATCGCCGCCAACGACCCGGTGATGGACTCGCTCACCGCCGCGGAGACCATCGAAGCCGCAGCCACACGCGGCAGGTTCGATCTGTCCGAATCGACCCGTCAGGCCCTGGTGACGGTGGCGTTGCGCCCTGTCACGGTGGTGCGGCACGGTCCCGGTGATCACGCGGAGGTCGCCCGCGCGCTGCACGCCTTGGCCGCGATCGCCACCGAGAGCCAGGTGGGCATCGCGGTGGCCGCCTCCACCGCGCAGACCGCCGCCGCGATCAACGCCGCCTTGGAGTCGGTGCGCGCCCAAGCGGGCCCCGAGGGCCAGGAGACGGACGCATCGCCGCGCGCGGTGTCACTGAGTGCCCTGGCGGCGCAGGCCCCCCTGGCAGCGGGCATCGTGGTGCTGTGCGAGTCGATGGCGGTGGGCACCGCTCGCATGGCCGAGCTGGTCTCCATCTGCGCCGACGGCGCACACCTGGTCCTGCTGGCCGACTTCGACCAGGCACCGTCCGCCACTCCGGGCCGGGTGGTGGTGGACGTGGCCACTTCCCGAACCGCACACGTGAGCGCCCTGGCCGACGACACCGCCCCCGACCCACTCGCCCGCACCGCCACCGCGGTGGCCGGTGGTGAGTGGGCCGAGGTGGCCGCCCCCGACCGTGAGGTGGTGCGGGTCCCGGCCTCCTCCGCGGAGGAGGCAGCGCATCGGGTGAGGCAACTGGTCACCGACTCCATTCCCCGAGCTTTGGGCATCGACCCCGAGGGCGTCCAGGTGGTGGCCGCCCGAGAGGACGGTCCGGTGGGGGCCCGGGCGCTCAACGTCGCCTGTAAGGAGAGGCTGAACCCCGGCCCCGGGGCACACGGTGGTTTCGACGTGGGCGACCGAGTACTCGTGGTCACCGAAGGGCCCGGGTACGGTCCGGGGGACACGGGTTATCTGCGCGAGTTCGCCGAGGGCGCCGTGGTGGAGTTGGCCGATGGTTCCCGGGTGACGGTGGCCGACCCCACCGCGCTGCGTCACGGCTGGGCGGTCACCGTGGCGGCGGCGCACGGTGGACGCTGGCCGGCGGTGGTCGCGGTGTTCGGCCCCCAGGTTCCGGTCACGCGCCCACAGGTGTACACGGCGTTGACCCGCGCCGTGCGGCACGTTTCGTTGGTGGACGCCACCGACGGCGCTTTGGAGAGCGGTGTACGCGAGAACCTGGCGCCCGAACGCACCACCCGGCTGGTGCAGATCCTGCGCGAGAGCTGACCAAGGCACCGACACCACGGTCCGGAGCCGGGCTCGCCTTCAGACCCGGTCGAGGAAGCCGCCGTCGACGACCAGGTTCTGGCCGGTGACGAAGGTGGCGGCCGGGGAGGCCAGGAAGGCCACCGAACGGGCCACCTCCTCCGGGCGGCCGAGACGGCCCGAGGGGATGCGTTCGCGGATGCTCTCGTAGAACTCCGGATCGTTCTTTCTGCGCCGTTCCCAGCCGCCACCGGGGAACTCGATGGGACCGGGCGAGACGGTGTTGACCCGCAGGCCCTCGGGCGCCCACTCGCGGGCCAGCGAGGCGGCGTGGTGATTGAGCGCCGCCTTGACCGCGCCATAGGAGCGTGCCCCGGCCGGTCGGGTGACGTGCAGCGCGGAGGTGGTGGAGACCAACACCACCGAACCGCCGCGTTCGGAGGCCATCAGGTGCGGCTTGGCCGCCTCGGTCAGGCGCACGAACGGCATGAGGTCGGCGTCGAAGCCGCGCCGCCACTGGTCGGGGGTGGGCGCGCTACCGCCGGAGACGTTGGAGACCAACACGTCCAGCCCGCCGAGCGCGGTGGCCGCGTCCTCGACGAAGGAGGGCAGCGCCTCGTGGTCGGTCACGTCCAGGGCACGACTGAAGACCTCGGCCCCGGTGGAGCCGAGTTCCCCGGCGGCCTCGGCCAAGGGTCCGGGGGTGCGTGCGCAGATCGCCAGGTCGGCGCCCTCCTCGGCGAAGACCTGGGCGATGGCGCGGCCGATCCCCCTGCTGGCCCCGGTCACCACGACCCTGGCGCCCGACAATCCCAGATCCATACGTCCACCTCTCCAGTGATCCTTGGCGGCCTCGATGCTACCCATCGCGGCGGGCGACGCTGAGGCGCNNNNAAGCGCCGGTGGAGTGGAAGCCGCCATCGACGTGGACGACCTCACCGGTGGTGGCGGGGAACCAGTCCGAGAGCAGGGCCACGACCGCCTTGGCGGCCGGTTCGGGGTCCTTCACGTCCCAGCCCAACGGGGCACGTTCGGGCCAGTGCCTGGCCAGGTCCTCGAACCCGGGGATGCTGCGCGCGGCCATCGTGCTCAGCGGGCCGGCCGAGACCAGGTTGACCCGTACGTCCTGCTCGCCCACGTACCGGGCGAGGTAGCGGGCCGTGGAGGTCAGCGCGGACTTGGCCACACCCATCCAGTCGTAGATGGGGTAGGAGACGCTGTTGTCGAAGTCCAGGGCGACCACCGATCCGCCCCGACCCATGAGCGGCAGCAGGGAGGTGGTGAGGGACTTCAGCGAGAAGGTGGAGGTGTGCATCGCCTGGGCGACGTCGCTCCACTCGGTGTTGAGGAAGTTGCCGCCCAGTGCGTCCTGGGGGGTGAACCCGATGGAGTGGACGACGCCGTCGAGCCCGTCGACGTGTTCGCCGACGCGTTCGGCCAAGGTGGAGAGGTGGTCGTCGTCGGTGACGTCCAGTTCCAGTACGGGGGGTTCTTGGGGCAGGCGTTTGGCGATGCGTCGCACCAGGCCCAGTCGGCCGTAGCCGGTGAGGACGACGGTGGCGCCCTGTTCCTGGGCCAGGCGGGCGACGTGGAAGGCGATGGAGGAGTCGGTGAGCACCCCGGTGACGAGGATGCGTTTACCTTCGAGGATTCCCATGACGGTCCGTTTCTTCTCTGGGGCCGCTCAGTGGCCCATGCCGAGGCCGCCATCGACCGGGATCACGGCACCGGTGATGTAGTCGCCGCCGGGGCCGGTGAGGAAGGAGACCGTCCTGGCGATGTCCTCGGTGCCGCCGAAACGACCCAAGGGAACGTTCTTCTTGATCTCGACCTGGCGTTCCTCGGGCAGGGCTCCGGTCATGTCGGTCTCGATGAAACCAGGGGCGATGACGTTCACGGTGATGTTGCGCGAGCCGAGCTCGCGAGCCAGGGACCGTCCGAAACCGACGAGGCCGGCCTTGGACGCGGAGTAGTTGGCCTGACCGGCCGAACCGAGCAGGCCCACCACGGAGGAGATCAGGACGATGCGGCCGAAGCGCTTGCGCATCATGCCGCGCACGGCGCGCTTGGCCACCCGGAAGGCACCGGTGAGGTTGGTGTCCAGGACGGAGGAGAAGTCATCCTCGCTCATCAGGGCCAGGAGTTGGTCCTTGTTGGCTCCGGCGTTGGCCACCAGGACCTCGACCGGCCCGTGGGCCTCCTCGACCTCCTTGAAGGCCGCGTCGACCTGGGCGGAGTCGGTGATGTCGCAGCGCACACCGAACAGACCCTCCGGGGGCTCACCGGAGCGGTGGGTCACCGCGACCTTGTCGCCGTTCGCGGCCAGTTCACGGGCGATCGCCAGTCCGATTCCGCGGTTGCCACCGGTGACCAGTACCGAACGCGACATAGGGGCTCCTCTTCTTGTTGTGGCCGTGAACAGCCACGATGTGTGTTGCTCGGGTGGGGATCGCCTTGCAGCGTACCGAGCTACCGGCCAGTAGCCGCAACTGAGGACACGGCGGACAAAGCCCTCGAACCATCATCGACGAGGCGCCTATCAGGCCCAACCCGCGTCATGGGCGAGGATGGCGGCCTGGACCCGATTGGCCATCCCCAACTTGGACAGGATGCGACTGACGTGGGCCTTGACGGTGGTCTCCCGCATGCCCAGGACACGGCCCGCCTGGGCGTTGGACCTGCCTTCGGCCACCGCGACCAGCACCTGGCGTTCACGCTCACTCAATACCGACAACCGACGCAGGGCCTCCTCTCGCCCGGCCGCGGAGTCGCCGGGGGCCGGCGCGGCGAAACGTTCGAGCATGCGTTTGGTGACGCTGGGCGAGAGCATGGCGTGGCCCTCGTGAACGGTGCGCACCGCGTTGATGAGTTCACGCGGTGGGGTGTCCTTGAGCAGGAAACCCACCGCCCCGGCCCGCAGCGCGCTGTGCACGTACTCGTCCAGGTCGAAGGTGGTCAGCAATACCACCTTGGGCGGATGGGGCAGGTCCCAGATACGGGCGGCGGCGGTCAACCCGTCCGTACCCGGCATCCGGATGTCCAGCAGGACCACGTCGGGACGCGTCTCCTGGACCAGGCGCACCGCGTCGTCACCGTTGTCACCCTCGCCGACCACCTCGATCTCGGGGGCCGACTCCAAAATCATCCGCAGTCCGGATCGGACCAGGAGTTCGTCATCGACCAGGAGCGTACGGATCACCCTCGGTGCCCTCTTCCTCTGTGTTGTACGACTCGACGCCGGTGGGCTCGGTCTCCTCCCCCACCGGCAAGATAGCGCGTACCCGCCACCCGCCGTCCGGACAGGGGCCGGCACTGATCCGGCCACCGACCAAGGCGACGCGTTCACCCAGCCCGATCAGCCCGTATCCACCACTGGGCGGTGGGTGGAGCGGAGCCGAGGCCGGGCCATTGGCCACCTCCACCTCCAACACCCTCGGGGCATGACGCAGCCGCACCCGCACCACCGCGCCGGTGGCGTGTTTGGCCGCGTTGGTCAGCGCCTCCTGCACCACGCGAAAGGCGGTGCGCTGGACCTGAACCGGTGCTCGGAGCCGTTGCCCGCTCTCCTGGCGACTCAC
Organism: Nocardiopsis alkaliphila YIM 80379; assembly: GCF_000341005.1. GTDB lineage: Bacteria > Actinomycetota > Actinomycetes > Streptosporangiales > Streptosporangiaceae > Nocardiopsis > Nocardiopsis alkaliphila. The sequence continues at coordinate 6,670 of NZ_ANBD01000157.1, forward strand.
CCGCATCCCCGCCCCACGCCATTCGAAGAGCAGACGGTCCAGGTCATCGAGGACCGGCTGGGGCGCGGTGGGCGCGACGTCACCGGACCCCTCGCGCAGTACCCCCAGGATGCCGCGCAGTTCGGTCAGGGCCTCGCGTCCGGTGGTGCGGATGAGTCCGGCCGCCTCGATGGTGCGGTCATCGGTGGCCGAGACCTCCAGACCACCGGCGTGCAACACCATGAGACTGACCCGGTGCGCCACCACGTCGTGCATCTCGCGAGCGATGCGAGTGCGTTCGGCGGTGATGGCCTGTTCGGCCATCATGTGCTGTTCGCGTTCAAGGCGTTCGGCGCGTTCCTTGAGCCGATCGATGAGTTGACGCCGGGTACCGATCCACAGGCCCGCGACCGTGGGAAGGACGAGCGCGACGATCCCGGTCATCAGGAATTGGCTCATCATGCTGTTGAAGACCGAGGCGTGGACCAGACATCCCAGGGCGAACCAGCCGGCGAGGACCTTGCGGTCGTCGAAGAAGGCCGGGTAGGAGTACAAGCCCACCATGAGCGGGACCGGGTTGCCGTACAGCAACAACATGAGCAGGCCGGCCAGCAGGAGCCACTGGGGTCTGCTGCGTCTCCAGAGCATCGTCACCGAGGCCAGGACCCCGGGCACCACGAAGCACAGCACTCCCAGCACCAGGATCCACGCCACCCATTCGGAGAGGGCGGGGAAGAGCGCCCCGAGTGGGACGGAGAGCCGCCCCAGTCCACCGGAGATCCCGACCAGCATCGCTAGCCCGCTCAAGGGGAGGGTGGACAGGGCCAAGGACCAGTCGGCCATACGCGACCGGCGTTGCCACCACCATCTCCCGTTGTAACGCGCCAACGCCATGAGGTGGTTCGCGCGTTCGCTCAACCAGGCTTTCACCCACCCGAGTCTAGGTCGGGAGCGCGGGCTCCCTTCCTGCCCGTCCAAGGCCGGGCCAGACCCGATCAGGACCTTGACTTTCTCCATCCTCGCAGGTCGTTAAAGGTTTCGACCGACGCCGGGCACCGCTCCGCCCCCGACGAAAGTAGGAGCCCCACCCCCACTCAGGTCCTGTTTTTTTGGATCATTCCGGGCTCGCGGCCACCACGCCGCCTCTGGCGGCGCCGATGTCGCTCAAACGGCCGAACCCGGGCCGACCTTCGCTCATCGTCTGGCCAGAGATCGCGTGGACGGCCGCTCGCATCGGTCGGCGCAAGCGCCGAGCCGACCGAAAGCATCCAAAAAACACGACCTAGGCGAACCCGCCCTGCCCTCCTGGCTTCGACCGAATTCCCGGCGCCCGGGTCGCGGTGTTCGTCGCGGTGGCGTTCCTGGCCGGTCCGCCGGCCGCGGTACCGCCCCTCCGCGACCTCGATCGCGGGCGTTCTGGCCTCCGAGCAATCGGAGCGCCGGTCCGCATGAGGCCTCCAGAACACGGCGTGGACCCTCACCTGCGGATGGGGATCCGCGTACTAGTTTGTGTGGCGGGGGAGGGGCGCCATGAGCGGATCGGTCTCGACGCCGGCTTCGGCCGGAGGGGTGGCCTGGGGAACGCCCGCCGCACGGTGGATGCTGACGGCGACGGTTCTGGGGTCGGGAATGGCTCTCCTGGACTCGACGGTGGTCACGGTCGCTCTGCCGGCGATCCAGCGGGACCTGGGCACCGGACTGTCCGGGCTGCAATGGATCGTCAACGGCTACATGCTGACGTTGTCGGCGCTGATCCTGCTGAGCGGATCGTTGGCCGACCGGTTCGGCCGAGTTCGCCTGCTCATGACGGGGACCTCGTTGTTCGCCTTGGCCTCGGCCCTGTGCACGTTCGCGCCGACGCTGGGTTGGTTGATCGCCGGTCGGATCCTCCAAGGGGTGGGTGGGGCGCTTTTGACCCCGGGAAGCCTCGCCATCTTGCAAGCGGGGTTTCGCGAGGACGATCGAGCTCGGGCGATCGGCGCGTGGTCAGGGTTGACCGGTGTGGCCGCCGCTGTGGGCCCCTTCTTGGGCGGATGGCTGGTGCAGATCGGTGACTGGCGGTTGATCTTCCTCATCAACCTGCCGTTCGCGGTGCTGGTGTTGCTGATCGCCCGATTCAAAGTGCCCGAGTCCCATGACGCCTCGGCTTCAAGGAGCCTGGACTACGGTGGCGCGCTGCTGGGGGTGATCGCCTTGGGCGGTATCACCTACGCGCTGATCCAATGGGGAGCCCAAGGCGGTACACCGGCGGTGTGGACCAGCACGGCGGTCGGCGTGTCGGCGCTGGTGGCGTTCCTGCTGCTGGAGGGCCGGCGACGTGCGCCCATGCTGCCGCTCGACATCTTCCGGTCGGTTCCCTTCAGCGTGACCAACGCGGCCACGGTGGTGCTCTACGCGGCCCTGGGGACCCTGCTGTTCCTAATGGTCATCTACCTCCAGGAGGTCGCGGGTTACTCGCCGATCGCCGCGGGGGCGGCCTCGTTGCCGTTGACCATCATGATGCTGCTGCTCTCGGCCCGGTCCGGGCAGCTGGCTTCTCGGATCGGCCCCCGGCCGCAATTGGTGGCGGGCCCCTTGGTGTTGGCCGCCGGCCTGTTCCTGCTCTCACGTATGGGCCCGGACGCCCCGTACGTACCAGAAGTGTTCCCAGGGGTGTTGCTCGTGGCCCTGGGCATGTCCATGACGGTGGCGCCACTGACCGCGACGGTGCTGGCGTCGGCACCCGAACGCCACTCCGGTCTGGCCTCGGGGGTGAACAACACCGTCGCAAGGGGCGGGCAGCTGATCGGTGTCGCGGCGATCCCCGCCCTGGCCGGGATCGGCGGGAAACACGATGAGACGAGCGGCACCACGGGATTGGCCGAGCACTTCGGTACCGCGTTGCTCATCCTGGCGGGACTGGCGGTGGCGGCCTCGTTGTGTGCCTTGTTCCTACCGCGCGGGCGCATGCCCGAGGCGGGGGATACCGCGAAGGAACCGCTCGCTGAGCGTCCGCAGCGGTTCTGCGGGGTTTCGGGGCCTCCGTTGCGCGCCTGTCCAGGGTCCATCGCGGGCACCCGCGAGGACGGTCGTTCCTCCGGTACGCCGGATCAGTCCTGGTAACCCTCGGGTGGGCGATCGCTGACGGCCTCGGGGTCGGGGACCACGGTCAAGGCCTCCTCCTCGGCACTGCGTTCGCCACCCCAACGTTGGCGTGGAACGGCCACTCCCAGACGTTCGGCGCGCAGGCCCTGCTCGATGCCCAACCGGCCCCGGCTGTCCTCGGCCTCGAATTCGTAGTCGAGGATGTTGTAGTCACTATCGAGTGCCCACTGGCGTTGGGCGATCTCGGTCGCCTGTGGATCGTCTCCCAGGTCGAGGTCCACTTCGTAGGGACGTTCCTTCACGTCGCTCGCCTCCTGCACCGGGTGTGACCTCGATCATCGCACCGGTTCACGCCCCTGTGAAGGGTAGGGCGGGAACGCGCCGGGCCCCGGAGTCCGTGTCGGGGGCTCCGGGGCCCGGCGTGGTCGCTCAGGCGTCGGGCTCATGGGGATCGGCGGGATTGTCCGCGTCCGGAACGTAGCCCTGCTGGTCCCGGGTCCGGTCCGGCCGCCCATGGCGGGTCGCGGGCGAGAACTCGTCCTGCACCGCACCACTCTCGGGATGTTCGAAACGTCCGTCCCGGACGGCGGCTCCCTCCCCGGTGTCGACGGCGGAACCGTCATCGACCACCTGGAGGGCCTCCTCCTCGGAGCCCCGGGTCTGTCCTCCCCAGTTCTCCTTGGGGTAGACGTCACTGCGCTCGTCCCGCACGGCCTCGTCGATACCACGGCCGCCACGGCTATCGTCATCCTTGAAGTCGTACTGCTGGATGTCGTAGTCGGGTTCGATGCGCCGCTCGATCTCCTCGGCCTGGCTCAGCTCCGGGTCGTCCCCCATGTCGGTGTCCACGTCGTAGTGCTTGTCGACCATCGCGTCCACCTCCTCTTTCTCCTTGGTACCCAGGTTCTGGGAGGTGACAAGGAAATGTGAGGACATCCACCGGACGTCGGCGTATCGACCGACCTCGGATCAGCGTTGGTGACGACCGTTCTCCGAGCGGCGCAGGCGCAGCGGGCGCAGTGCCGCTTCCAGGGCGACCGCCCCGTCGAGCTTGCTCTGGCCGACCACACGGTCCTCGAAGTGGATGGGGATCTCCACGATCTTCTGGCCCCGTCGGTAGGCCCGATAGTGCATCTCCACCTGGAAGGCGTAACCGGTGCTCTCGATGCTCGGCAGGTCCAAGGCGCTCAGGGCCGAGGCCCGCCAGATCTTGAAGCCGGCGGTGACGTCGCGCACCGGGATGGACAGCACCGTCTTGACGTAGGCGTTCGCCCAGCCACTGAGCAGGCGACGGCGCAGCCCCCAGGCCTCGGAGAGGCTGCCACCGGGTACGTAGCGGCTACCGATGACCACACCGGCGTTGGTGGAGTGCAGGGTTCCCAAGAGTTGGGGGAGGTACCCCACCGGGTGGCTGAGGTCTGCGTCCATCTGCACCACGTAATCGGCCCCATCGTCCAAGGCACGGGACATGCCCGCCACGTAGGCGCGACCCAGTCCGTCCTTGGTGGTGCGGTGGACCACGCTGAGTCGGCCGGCGAGTTCCACCGCGAGTTTGTCGGCGATCTCGCCGGTGCCGTCGGGCGAGTTGTCGTCCACCACCACGATGCGCAGTTCGGGCAGGTCCAGCGCGGCGAGTCGGGAGACCAGGATCGGCAGGTTCTCGGCTTCGTCGTAGGTGGGCACGACCACGGTCAGGCGGGAACTCCGCCAAGGTTCGGGCAGGGCCACCGGCTCGGGGGTGATGCGCACCGGCCCGGACGGGAGGTGCTCCGGGTGCGTCGGTCGGGAGGACATGCGCGGCGGCTCCTGGCGTCGTGACGATCGAATCGGTTCTGGCGATACCGGCGAGTAGGGTGTGTACAGGATCACTCATGGGTGTTCAACGCACAAGTGGGCGCGAATCGAGGGAGCGCGCCTTCTCCGCCCGGCAGGGTGGAAACGTGGTTCAATGCCCGCGTTCGTCCGCCACCACGGCGACGTGGACCAGGGCGCCCATCTCCTCCAGGGTCAGTAGTACCTCCGGGTCGGCGTTGGAGTCGGTGATCAGGTGGGCTATGTCCTCCGGGGCCACCGTGGGGACCATGGTGTCCGCACCGATCTTGGTGTGGTCGGCCAACACGATCGTCTCCTCGGCGCAGGCCGACAACGCCCGGTCCACACTGGCCACACCCGGATTAGGGGTACTCAGGCCACGGTCCGCGCTCACCCCGTTGCCGGACAGGAAGGCCCGGTTGACCCGGAGCCCGGCCAGGGCGGCCTCGGCGGGGGCTCCCACCAGGGCCCGCATGGGCGCGTGGACGGTTCCACCGGTCATGACGACCTCCACTCCGGCCGTACCCGCCAGGACGTCGGCCACCCGCAGGGAGTTGGTGACCACGGTCAGGTCACCATGGCCACGCAGGACACGCGCCAATGCTTCGGCGGTACTGCCCGGGCCGATGGTGATGGCGTCCCCCGGCCGGACCAGGCGCGCCGCCGCCGTGGCGATGGCGGCCTTCTCCGCCGCGCATTGCCCACTCTTTCCGGTGTAGCTCTGTTCATGACCGATTCGGCCGGGCAGGGCCACCCCGCCCCGGCGACGGTCGAGCAGTCCCTCGGCCTCCATGGCGCGCACGTCACGGCGGACGGTCACCTCCGAGGCCCGCACCTTGGTGGCCAGGTCCCGCAGGGACATGCTGCCGCTGGCCCGAACCAGCTCCAGGATGCGTTCCCGACGCTCGGCGGCGAACGCCGGACGGATCTCCTCGGCCATGGACGCGGGCTCTCTTTCGTCGTCGGTGGTGTGCGGCCGGCCGCACGGACCGACCTAGAGTACGGAGCGGTCGCGGTGCTTCGTCTCCCGAGTCCGTGGCCTCTCGGTCAAGAGGGTCACCAGGACGACGGCGGTGAGGGCGACGAGTCCGATGAGGGCTCCGGCTCCGAACAACACCATGACAGACATCTGAGCCTCCAAGGGGGCGGGCTGACCTGCCACTTACCGAATGCCCCGTTTCGCTTGACCTCACACCACCGAACGTGCGGAAGATCAGCCACAATGGGGGGCATGACCCAAGGCTCCGCTCCCCTCGTGTCCACGGTGTGGTGGGCTCACACCTCCACCGCGAGTGATCGTCTCCTACGCCTGTTGACCGAGCAGGAGCGTGTCCGCAACACGCGTTTTCGTCTCCAGGCCGACCGTGAGCGTCATCTGCTCGGCCGAGCCTTGGCCCGACTGGCCCTGGCCGAACGTGTCGGATGCCCCCCCGAAAAGGTGGAGTTCGACCTGCGCTGTCGTTCGTGTGAGGACAAGGTCCGCACCGGAGCGGGCGAGGCCGACAAGGCGCCGCACGGCAAGCCGGTACCGGTGGGCCCGGCCCAGGGATGGGAGGTCTCGATCAGTCACTCCGGTGAGTGGGTGGCCCTGGCCCTGGCCGAGGGCGCCCCGGTGGGAGTGGACGTGGAACGGGTGGCGGACTCGCGTGACCTGGGCGGCTTGGCCGCCTACACCCTGGCCGACGCAGAGCGACGGGCGTGGGACGCCCTGCCAGAGCCCCATCGAGTGGAGGCGTTCTTCGGCTACTGGGCGCGCAAGGAGGCCCTGTTGAAGGCGACCGGGCTGGGTCTGTCCGGCGGCCTGCGCAGGGTGGCGGTCACCCCACCGCACACCGAGGCGCGTCTGGTGGCCTGGGAGGGCGAGGGCGGCCCCGCCTCCACCTGGATGGCGGACCTGGAGCGCGGCCCCGGGTACCGGTCGGCGTTGGCGGTGCTCACCGATCGGTCGGTGGAGTTGACGGTGCACCCGAGCGAGCACACCGCCCGCCTCCTGCACGGCTGAACCCTGCGGGTCAGGCCTCCTTCGCCAGGTGACGACCGATCACGAGGCGCTGCACCTGGTTGGTTCCCTCCACGATCTGTAGGACCTTGGCCTCGCGCATGTAACGCTCGACCGGGAAGTCCCGGGTGTAGCCGTAGCCACCGAACACCTGGACGGCATCGGTGGTGACCTTCATGGCGGTGTCGGTGGCCATGAGCTTGGCCATGGCGGCCTGCTTGCCGAACGGGCGTCCCGCGTCACGCAGACGGGCGGCGGACAGGTAGAGCTCACGAGAGGCCGCCACCTGGGTGGCCATGTCGGCGAGCATGAAGCTCAGTCCCTGGAAGTCACCGATCGCGCTGCCGAACTGGTGGCGTTCACGAGAGTAGGAGACGGCGGCGTCCAGAGCGGCCTGGGCCAGCCCCACGGCGCAGGCCGCGATGCCCAAACGTCCCGAGTCCAGGGCCGACAGGGCGATCCCGAAGCCGCGGTCCCGTTCACCGATCAGCGCCTCGGTACCCAGTTCGACGTCGTCGAACAGCACTCCGGCCGTGGGGGACGAACGCATGCCCATCTTGCGTTCGGGGGCGGCCGAGCTCAGACCGGAGGCGTCGGCGGGTACGTGGAAGCAGCTGATGCCCCGCGCACCGGAGTCCGGTGTCCCGGTACGGGCGAAGAGCGCGTAGTAGTCCGCGTGACCGCCGTGGGTGATCCACGCCTTGGCACCGTTGATCCGGTATCCGGTTTCGGTCGTCTCGGCTCGGGTGTTCATGGCGGCGGCGTCCGAGCCCGAGGTGGTCTCGGACAGGCAGTAGGCGCCCAGGAGTCCTCCACCGACCATGTCGGGCAGGTGCGCGGTCTTCTGTTCCGCACTGCCGAAGGTGGCCAGGGGGTAGCAGGACAAGGTATGCACGCTGACCCCTAGACCGACCGCGAGCCAACCGCGGGCGAGTTCCTCCACGACCTGGAGGTAGACCTCGTAGGGCTGATCGCCGCCACCGTACTCGCCGGGGTAGGGGAGACCGAGGAGGCCCGCTTGGCCCAGGGTGGTGAAGACCTGGCGTGGAAAGACGGAGTTCTCCTCGTCCTCGGCCACGCGTGGGGAGATCTCCTTGGCCACGATCTCCTCGGTCAGCTCCAGGAGCTGTTCGGCCTCGGGTGTGTGCAGCGTGCGTTCGACCGCCATGAGTCCTCCCACGGTTGTGCGCCCGGGTTCGGGTGGGACCGTTCCTCGCGGGGTGGCCGCGATTTAGTAGGTCGTCCAACTATATTGTGACCCAGGAACCTTATCCCACGGACGGTGCGCCTCCACACTTGCTCGATTCGGCCCGGCTGCGCGCGAAGGCGGCTCGAAGCTTGGATTCCACGCATGGAGGACCCGGTGCACGACGTCAGCGCGGGCAGACGACCACCATCGACCACGTGGATCATGCCCCGCCCACGGACGGACCGTCGGCTCGGGCGATGCTCGCGGTGGAACCACTGCACGTGGCGCCGGACGCCGATCACCCTCGGCCGAGAAGTCACCGGTACGGCTGGAGGAACCGGCCG